>JBKBIC010000027.1:0-34574 GCA_046299435.1 Saprospiraceae bacterium | reverse complement strand
CCCCTGATTCGCATAAAAGACAAAGTTTTCAATCTTTGCCGAAAAGATAGACTGGGCATGGCAACGGCCAGAATCCACATCGGCAACTCAACCAATATGCAATATTTCAAATACATCCCCCCAATCCGCTACGAAAGCCCACGCCCCGACAACCCGCTGGCCTTCAAATTTTACGACCCGGAGCGCGTCGTCGCGCACCTCAAAAAATACCAGGCCGACGCAAACATGGCAAGCAGCCGCTACTTTTGTTCAAAAATCAAGCGCGCATGGCACTTCTAATTTCTGACCAGTTCATCCAGATTTCGGGCAAAACCGAACAAGAACTTAGCCTCGAACTGGCCGTGTTTTTCTATGTGGAAATGCAAATGTCGCTGGGCAAATGCGCCGAGTTCGCGGGCATTTCGCGGTTTGAACTTCAGCGTGAACTGGCGCGGCGCGGGCATTTTCTCCATATCTCCGAAAGCGACGTGCTCCATGACCTCGAAACCCTCGAAAAACTTGGCGTATGACCGTCATCAGCGATACCTCCGGTATCAGCGCGCTCATCCAAATCGGGCAACTGCACTTGTTAGAAAGCCTTTTCCAAGAAATCATCATCCCGCAAAAAGTATCGGACGAGTTGATGCTACTTGCGAAATTCGGTGTTGACATGAACGAGTTCGCCAGTGCCCGGTGGATCCACGTCGTTCAGCCCAGCCCAACGCCCTTGTTGCAACATCTTTCCAAAACACTCCATCCCGGCGAGTCCTTTGCCATTGCGCTTGCCATTGAATTAAACGCCGATTTGCTCATCGTGGACGACGGCGAGGCCAGACGAATGGCGGCACAGATGAACATCCCGCACACAGGCATCGCGGGTGTACTTATCCGGGCCAAAAGCCGAGGTTTGTTGCCTGCCGTGAAGCCTGTCCTCGACGAGATAATCGCCCGGGCTAATTTCCGGTTGCATCCAAAAACGCATCAAAAAATACTGGAACTGGCGGGTGAGTAGCAAAAATGCTCATCCGCTAACCTGCTCATCATCATGCAATATTTCAAAAACATCCCCCAAATCCGCTACGAAGGCCCCGGCTCCGACAACCCGCTGGCCTTCAAATTTTACGACCCGGAGCGCGTCGTCGGCACGAAAACCATGCGCGAGCATCTGCGCTTTGCGGTCTGCTATTGGCACACGTTCTGCGGCACGGGCGGCGACCCGTTCGGCGCGCCGACCAAGCCGTTCCCGTGGCTGGCGGCCAGCGACCCGGTGCAGCAGGGCCGCGACAAAATGGACGCAGCGTTTGAGTTCATCTCGAAATTGGGCGTGCCGTTTTACTGTTTCCATGATTTTGACCTCGTGGCCGAGGGCGAAAATTTGGCCGAAAGCGAACGCCGCCTGCGGCTCATGGTGGATTATGCCAAAGAAAAACAGGCCGCGACGGGCGTGCAACTCCTCTGGGGCACGGCCAATTTGTTCAGCCACCCGCGCTACATGAACGGCGCAGCCACGAACCCCGATTTTCAAGTCGTCGCCCGCGCCGGAGCGCAGGTGAAAATGGCGATTGACGCGACCATCGAACTCGGCGGCGCGGGCTACGTTTTTTGGGGCGGACGCGAAGGCTACCTTTCGCTGCTGAACACCGACATGAAACGCGAACTCGACCACATGGCGCGGTTCCTGCACACGGCCAAAGATTACGCCCGCAGCCAGGGTTTTCGCGGCACGTTTTACATCGAGCCAAAGCCGATGGAACCGTCGAAGCACCAATACGATTTCGATGCGGCGACGGTCGCCGGGTTCCTGCGGGCCAACGGGCTGGCCGACGATTTCAAACTCAACGTGGAGGTCAACCACGCCACGCTCGCGCTGCACACTTTTCAGCACGAACTTCAAGTGGCTGCCGACGCGGGCTTGCTCGGCTCGATTGACGCGAACCGGGGCGACTACCAAAACGGCTGGGACACCGACCAATTCCCGAACAACGTGCTCGAACTGACCGAGGCCATGCTCGTCATTTTGCAGGCGGGCGGCTTCGCTTCTGGCGGCATCAATTTCGATGCGAAAACGCGCCGCAACTCGACCGATTTGGAGGATATTTTCCACGCGCACATCGGAGGCATGGACACGTTTGCCCGCGCACTGGTGGCCGCGCACGGGATTTTGGAGAAATCACCTTATCAAAAATGGCGCACCGAACGCTACGCTTCGTTCGACTCCGGCGATGGTCGGCGTTTTGAAAACGGGGAACTTTCGCTCGCGGATTTGGCGGCGATCGCCCAAAAATCAGGCGAGCCGGAAGCCCGAAGCGGGCGGCAGGAATTGTTCGAGAACTTGCTGAACCAGTACATCCACCGGTGATTGCCAAAGGTGACGAATCCGTTACCTTTAAAATCCGCGCCCGGTCATTCGTGGCTCACGCCCAGTTCGCGCACGGCGGGGCTGCCCAAGAGCAACTGGATTTGGTGGATGGCGATTTCGTTCAGGCGTTCGAGGCGGGCTTCTTTCGAAAAGCCCTGCCGGATGAATTCGGCGTTCAGGTTTTCGAGGTTGGCGAGCACCAGCAGTTGTTCGGTGGAGGCGTGGTCGCGCAGATTGCCCCGCAGGTCGGGGTTCGCCTCGCGCCATTGTTTGGCCGTGAGGCCGAACACGGCGAGGTTCAGCAAATCGGCTTCGGTCGCATAATACAAGCCCTCGATTTTGGTGCCTTGCAGGCGCGGCGGCACGAGGTATTGCTTCACCGCGTCGGTGTGGATGAGGTAGTTGGCTTTGGCGAGGGTGCGTTTCACGTTCCATTCGAGCAAGCCCTTCGATTGTTCGGCCTCCACCACTTTCAGGCGTTGGAACTCCTTGATAACGAACAATTTGAACGCCGGGCTTAGGAACGAAAGGAACTCAAAGGCAATGTCGCGGTGGGCAAAAGTGCCACCGTACCGCCCGGCTTTCGCCCGGATTCCGACAGCCCCGGTGGCTTGCGTCCAGCCCGTGACCGTCAGCACAAAGGCGGGCGAGCCGGCCTGATTCCTAATCCCCTCAAAATTGAGGGGATTAAAATCGGGGTTGTGCAGCGTCTCCCACGCGCCGAGGAAGTCAATGGTGTTGCGCGTCCGCAGCCAGTTGAGGATGACTTGGTCGGTAGCCGGGTTGAACCGCCGGGCGATGTCGGTCAGCGAGAAAAAATCTTCTTCCCGCTCGGAATAAACCCGGATTTCGGTGGCATCCACCGTGAGGACGAGATTGGTCTTGGACATATCAAACGATTGAAAACGAATGGCGAAAATAGCCCAATGGATTTTCAAACCGCGCACACCTGTCGGCGCGGTGGCTAAAAATGCCCTCATCGCCCTCGCGTTTTGCCTGTGCGCCAACGGCCTGTGGGCGCAAGGTTTTCGCTGCCCGCCCCCCCAACCCCCGGAGGGGGCGCAGTTCTGGCTGACAACGAAAGCTCCGCTTTTCGCTCGTCTCGATTGGCTCCCCCTGTGGGGGTTGGGGGACAAGCAGCTCCAATCCTGCGTCGTGCTGCCCCGCTGGTCGGCTGCGGAGCTGCCGCTTTTTTGCAAAATCGAGCACCAAATCGGGCGGCGGCTGCCCATACCGTTCAAGTTCCGGCTCGGCTCGGTGGAATACGTGGACTGGCTGGAAGGCAAGGCGCGGCAATGGTAGTGCGTGTTTGGTGTGTCGTTTTGCGGCACGGGGCAGGCACCGAAACACGAAAAACCAAACACGAAAAACGCCCTCAGAAACCTGACTTTTGCCCAAAAATTGGCGCGGCGAGGTGCGCCACTGGCAGTTATTTTCGCTCGAAAATCTGACCGATGAAAAAACTCGCCCGCCTCTTGCCTGCCGCGTTTGCGGCTTTTTCCCAACCCATTATTGCCCAATCGCCTGTGGCCGAACAACAATGGATTGATGCCGGAAATGTCCGTGCGTTGGTTCGGAACAACGGGATTTTGGTCTCTGATTTTCGGGTGCCAACCCCGGCGGATTCGCTTGCCTCGTGCCTCGGCGAGCTGTCGCTCTGGGCTGGCGGCATTGACCCGGCGGGCAATTTGAAACTTGCCACCCAACAGGCCGATACGGCGCAAAGCCATTTTCGCGGCGGATTTCGGCGGCGGCCCGGCGCGGCCAAAGTCTGGAAAATCACCCGTGCGGACGTAGAACAACACGAGGCCGATTGGCTCGACAACGGCCAAATTGACAACCCGAACCCCGCGATTTTCGCATGGCCGGGCAGCGGCAACGCTGCGGCGGAGCAATTCAATGGTTTTTCACTCGATTCGGTGCCCGCGTGGATGTCCGCCCCGTTTTGGGATAAAAACGAAAACCGGCAGTACGACCCCGAAATGGGCGAAATCCCGCGTGTGGATGTGCAGGTGAATGAAGGCCAGTGGAATTGGTCGGAGATGGTGTTCGCGCCTTTTCACGAAAAAATGGAGCCTGATTCGTCGCCCGCCAACAGGCCCAAAATCGGCATCGAAGGCGACGTGCTGCTGTTCACCTACCGCTGCGAGGACTCGCCGTTCCTGTCGAACACGGTCTTTGGCCGCACCCACCTCCACTATCGCATCGCCGAGCCGATTGACTCTTTTTTTGTGGGCTTCTTGGTGGACGGGAATGTGGGAAACTCAGCGGACGATTTTCTCGGCCATCGGACGGCGTACCGCACAACCTATTTCTACGACGCGAAACCCAACGACGACCTCGTGTTTGGGCAACAGCCGCCCATTTTTGGTTTTCATGGGGGCCATGCGGTGGAAAATCTTGTCATCCCCGACTCGCAGGGTGGCGATAGCATTGTTTCGGTCACGCTGCCCCCGAACAGCCTGATGCCCATCCATCCCGAAAACGCGCCGCTGCTACCGCCCATGCAGCCGCCCGCGTCGGAACTCGAATTTTACAACTACCTCACAGGCACATGGCGCACGGGCTGGCCGCTCACCGCCGCAGGCAACGGGTACAACACCGATTTCTCCGTCCCAAAAGCCAAGTTTGCCTTCCCCGGCTTTCCCGGCACGGCGGGCGAATGGTCGGAAATCACGGCCAACAACCCGCCGGGCGACCGGCGCGGGCTGCTGGGCTACGGTGCCCGGACGATTTTTGGCTGCGGGGCGCAAAACTGCTACGACGAAAAAATCGGCTTTTCGCTCTACCATGCGCCGGGCGGCGGCGGATTGGCCGCGCAGGTCGGAATGCTGGACAGCTTCGCCCGGCTGGAAGACCAGTTTTTTTATTGGGATTTCTTCCCGCCAGCTGTGTCCCCGTTCGAGGGGCTGTCGTGCCTGCAACCCGTTTTGCCGACCTTTGAAACTCGCCCCGTGCTCTCCGTTCGCATTTTTCCGAACCCTGCGTCCGATATGCTCAACCTTGATTTTGGCGCGGAAAAACCCACTGTCGTCCGCCTGTTCGATGCGTTGGGCCGACAGGCTTTCGCGGCGAAAAATCCCGGCAGCACATTGGCTGTGCCCGTCGGCGGGCTGCCAGCGGGGGTGTATTTTTTGCAATGGCAAATGCAGGATGGGCGGACGGGTACGGCACGAGCGGCGGTGGCACGACAGTGAAAAGCAAAATCGGGGTTGGACAAGCAAGTTTGCCCGGCCCCGCTTGCCCAAAAACATGGGCGGTTGGCCTATTTTGCAGCCACATTTTGACTTGACTGCACTCGCCCATGACAGACAAAGACACCCTCCAAGACAACGTGGAAGACCTCGTCACCCACGTCACCGAATACTTGGACACGCAGCGCAAACTCCTGACTATCAACGTCGTGGAAAAATCGGCGGCTGCCGCCTCGGCCACCGTCAGCATCGTGGTGCTGTTGCTGCTGGGCACGGTCGGCCTGCTTTTTTTGAACATCGCGCTGGCACTTTTCCTCGGCAAAGTCTTCGGCGACATGATGCTCGGTTTTTTGGCGGTCGGCGGTTTTTACCTGCTTTGCGGGCTGGTGTTTTTTGCCAACCGCAAGGCTTGGGTCGAGGACAAAATCGCCGGGCGCATCATCAACAAATACTTCGAGGACAATGAAAACTGAACGCACCCTTCAAGATTTGCAGGCGCGGAAAGCCGCTTTGGAAGCCAAATTGCGCCACACCGAAGCCCTCATCCGGCAGGATTTGAACGAGCTGAAAGCCGACCTCAACCCGATGCGGCAGTTGGGTTCGTTCGTCCAGAACTTGGTCGGTACGCACCCGGCGGCCCTGCCCGCGTTGCTCGACCAGCAAATTGACGCGGGCCTCACGCGCTGGCTCGACCGCGTTTTGCCGGGCCCGAACCTGCAAGGTGTGCGGGTTTTGGTGCCGATTTTGGTCAAAGGCATCCTGCACGCCGCCGCGCCGTTTGCGTTCAAAAACTTGGAAAACGCGCTCGCGTGGCTCATCGAAAAGGTGAAACGGCCCGAAAACCCGCCCGCCGGGCAGGGTGGGGCAGGCGAGCCGGAAGCCGTGCCGCAGGCCTGAAAAAGTCGCCCGCCGCGAACTTTGCCTACTTTTGGCCGCCTATTTTGGTTCGACCAATGCGAACGCTACGCCTGTTTTTCCTGCTCTTTTGGCCCACGCTCGCGGCTGCCCAGCCGCAGTTCCGCTTCGAGCAACTATCCGCCGACATCGGCCCGACGCACGGCGCGGTCAACTGCGCGGTGCAGGACAGCCGGGGCATCCTGTGGGTTGGCACTTGGTCGGGGCTGATGCGCTACGACGGCTACCGCGTCAAAACCTACCACCAAGAATCGGGCAACGCCGCCGGCCTGCAAAGCGACCAAGTGACCGCCGTGCTCGAAGACCGCAGCCACCGCCTTTGGGTCGGGACGGTGAACGCCGGCTTTCACCTGTTCGACCGCGCCAGCGAGACGTTCCAGAATTTCAGGTTCAACCCCGATGATGCCAACTCCCTCTCCGACAACGATGTATGGGGCTTGTTCGAGGACAGCCGGGGCTACATTTGGGTCGGCACCAAAAACGGATTGAACCGTTTTGACCCCAAAACGGGCGCGTTCCTCCGCATTTTTTCGACCGTCGCCGGGCGCAGCAACTACTCCGCCGATTACATCTATTCCATTTGCGAAACGCCCGACGGCTCCATTTGGTCGGCCACGACGCGGGGCCTGAACCGTCTCAAATTCCGCAGCGAGCGCGACTATGATTTGCAGCACTACGAACTCGACCCCGCCGCGCCCGACGCGGAATTGGGCAATTTCATCTATCGCATCCGCCCGGCGCGGCAGGAGCCGAACACGCTCTGGGTGGCCTCGAAGGCTGGTTTGAAAAAAGTGCGGTTCAGCGATTCGGACATGGGTTTCCTGCAAATCGCCGCCGCGTTCCGCACCGTGCCCGGCGACCCGACGAGCCTGAGCCACAACATCGTCTCCGATTTTTTTGAGGAAAACAACGGGCGGCTCTGGGTGGCGACCTATCACGGATTGAACCTTTTAGAGCCAAAAACCGGGCAATTTCGCCGTTTTTTTGCCCAATCGGGCGAGGCGTTCAGCCTGAACAACGACTTCGTGCGCTGTCTTTTCCAAGACCGCACGGGCATCCTTTGGCTCGGCACGGACAAGGGCCTGAACAAACTCAACCTGCGGCACAAGCCTTTCCAAAGCATCCGGCTGGACAAAAACGGCAGTGCGGCGGGCAGCGTCGTCACGGGCATCTCGGCAGGTGGCGCAACGGGCACGTTGTGGGTCAGCACCATCGGCGGGCTGCACCGCCTCGACACGCGCAACGAGCAATCGCGCCCGACACATTACACGCTCGCGCCGCCGCGACTGGCCGGTTTTCACGCTGGCTTTGCCGCTGGGCAAGGCGCATTTTTCGCCGCAGCAAATCGCTGAACCGGGCCAAGCCGCCGCGCAGAACCAACCGTTCGTGCCCGCCGTTGCCGAGGGTTTTTCGGAAAAAACGGCGACCAAAACCGCCTCCACCAACCCAAGTCGGCACCTGCTTTTGGTCGAGGACAATGCCGATATCCGGGCCTATTTGCGCGAACAACTGCAACACGAATACGACATCAGCGAAGCGGCCAACGGCGCGGAAGCCCTCGAACGCGCCGCGAGCAGCTCGCCGGATTTGGTTTTGAGCGATATTTCCATGCCCGAAATGGACGGCATCGAACTGTGCCGCCGCCTGAAAACCAACGTCCACACGAGCCACATCCCGGTCGTGCTGCTCACGGCCCGCACGTCGCTCGTCCACAAAATGGACGGCCTCGAAACGGGCGCGGACGACTACATCACCAAGCCGTTCAACCTCCAACTGCTCGCGCTCCGCATCCGCAACCTGATGGACATCCGCGACAGGCTGCGCGAAAAATTCAGCAAATCCTTCGACCTCAGCCCGACGGGCGTGGCCGTGACCCCGTTGGACGAGGCGTTTTTGCAGCGGCTCATCGAGGTCGTGGAGCAACACATGGACGAAAACGAGTTTTCGATTGACGACCTCGCCCGCGAAATCGCCATGAGCCGGATGCAACTTTACCGCAAACTGAAAGCCCTGACGGGCGACACACCCAACACTTTCCTCCGCAGCATCCGGCTGAAACGGGCGGCGCAGCTGCTCGGCACGGGCCAGTTCAACGTCTCCGACGTGGCGTACAAGGTCGGGTTCACGGATTTGAAATATTTCCGCGAGCGGTTCCGGGAGCAGTTCGGGGTGGTGCCGAGCGAGTACGGAGGCTGAGGTTTGCCGCCCAAATGCGCCGTTTTTTTTCCGTCAAAACCTTTGCCGCCTGCGCTAAGCGAGGCATTTCCAAAAACCCAGAAACTATCCGAATGGATAGTTTTTCAAACAATGACTCCCCGCCGGGAAACATGTATGTTCCGACGATATACCTTTCGCCCGCTTTCAAGTGCCCATCTCTCCAAATGCAAAAAATCCCGTCGGGTCAGGTGACTTTTAGGAAGAAGTGAGTCTGGCTCGGCGGGTTTTGTCATCATCCAATTTCTTCGTCAACCTGCTTGCATCCATCCATGAGTGCCCAAGTTTCTCATGATGTCATGTCGGTGCATGCTCCTGTCGTGCCCGTGCAATTGGGTATTGTGTCGTCTGATGATGCCCAGCCAAGTCTCCTCACTTCAATTTTTTTGTCTAATGAAACAAATTTTCTCTGTTTCCCATGCGCTTGCATGGATGCTTGTGCTCTTTGCACAAATAGGCAACGCAGCCACCTACACCGTCTCCAACACAGACGATAGCGGCTCCGGCTCCCTGCGGCAGGCCATCATGGATGCCAACGGCAACAGCGGCGCAGACATAATTGAGTTCTCGGTCGCTGGCACCCTGAACCTCTCATCCGGGCTGCCGAGCATCACCGATGCACTGACCATTGACGGCACGACCGCGCCGGGCTACGTCGCGGGTACGCCGACTTTTATCATTGACGGCGATGTCACCGTTTTTACGTGCAGCAACCCAACTTCGTTGACCATTAAAGGCTTGGATTTGAGCAAATCCGGGGCGCAAGGCGGCACCGGCTTCGACCTTTACGCGGCTACTGGCACAGTTGCGATTCAAGACTGCAAAGTGAACAACTGGCACCGGGGCATCGTCTGCATCGGCAATGCCAACTGGACGGTGACGGACAACGACCTGACTGCCTCCGGGTATAACCATGACCACCCCGCGCTGTATTTTCATTCCGTCACGACGGGGACGATTGATGCCTCCGACAACCTGTTCGGTGGCACGGGCGCAAACACCGCGCTGCGTCTGCACAATTGTTCGGACAAAATCATCGGCGACGAAAATGCTTCACCTGCTGCCCACATCCTCATCAAGGATGCCGACGGTTTGACGAACATGACTGGCAACTCCGTCGCAGTTTACGTTACCAATTCTTCCGAACTGACCTTCGACAACCTGAGCATAGGCAAGAAAACAGTGCCGGCAGCAGGCACGGGCATTCAGTTTGACAATTGCAGCGGTACGGTGCTGCTCCAAAATCTGACGGTCATCGGAAACAACGAGGGCATCATCCTGAACAGCGCGTCGGCAGATTTCACGGTGACCTGCTCGGCGATTTTCAGAAACAACATCGGCGTGCGGGTTTACAACGCCCAATCCGCCACTGTCTCGAACAACAACTTCAAGGAAAACGCCAACCGATCGGTACTGAACTCTTGGGGTAGCCAAGTAAACGCCGAAAACAACTACTGGCTCAACCCCGACGGCAGCACCACGCACGCCGATGCCGTGAACGGCTACTCCGGCGACGTGGATGCCGATCCGGCCCTGTCGGCTCCGGCAGGCTGCGCGCCCGCTTTTCCTGCGTCTATCCGGTATTATGTGGATGTGGACGCGACGGGTGCCAACGACGGCACTTCGTGGGAAGATGCTTTCACGAATCTCCAGTCTGCGGTGAACATTGCCTATGCCGGCGACGTGATTTGGGTGGCCGAAGGCACTTACTACCCAACTTCGGATGGCAATCAGGGTGTTTACTTCCTGCTACAGGGCGGCGTAAAAATCTACGGCGGCTTCGACGGCACGGAAGACGAATTGACCGACAGGGTGCTGGCCGGGAACGAAACCATTTTGTCGGGCGACATCGGCACACCGGGCGACGCTTCAGACAACAGCGACATTTTAATGGCCACTAGCTATAACTCCCCGGATACCCGCGTGGACGGTTTTACCTTTTCGGGCGCCGACAATGGCTACACATCCGGGGCTTTGAGCATCGGCAGTGGCACGGTGGCCTATTGCACTTTCAGAAACAACACAGCCTATGCAGGCGGCGGTTTGGGCACCGGTGGCGGCGCCTTGTATCTGGAGCGTTGCCTCTTTCACGACAACTACGGCGGCGCGGGCGGCGGTGCCATCAATTCCGGCGCGGGGACGTTGAACGCCACCAATTGCATTTTCCACAACAACCGGGCCGGTGACTCCGGCGGTGTGCTTTTCAACCAGAACGGCGGCGTGAACGCGACCTTCACCAATTGCCTTTTTTATGGGCACACGGCGAACTACGACGGCTCGGTGATGTTCGTCGGGGGCGGCAGCAATGTGAATTTGGATCATTGCACGGTCGTGGGCAATAACAACCGCCGTGCGCTGGCATTTTTCGGCACAGGGAGCGTCAAGAATTGTATTATCTGGGGCAACCCTTTGGGTGCCGGCGGTGGCGGCGGCACGACAGCCACGAACTCTGTCCTCCAAGATTATATAGAGGGCACCGGAAACAGATACTACGAAAACCCGCAATTCGTAAATGCCGACGACCCGGACGGTGCCGACGACATTTTCGGGACAAGTGACGACGGCCTCGTGCCGGGCGTTTGTTCGCCTGCCATTGACGGTGCGCTTGCTCCTTCGCCGACGCTCGATTTGGCCGGCAATGCCCGCGTGGACGCGCCTGTCATCGGTGTTTCTCCGGCAGACATCGGCGCGTACGAGCAGTTGGATGTGAACTACCCGGCGGTCATCACGGATATTGCGTTGGAAAACATCAGCGTGCTGGCCGACAACGGCACGATTTGCACCGTTGACGACGCTTTCACCGCCGACGTGGTGGTGACGTTCACCAATATCTCTTCGACCGGGAACCTGAGCATCACAAGCAGCCAACTTGTGAACCCCTTGACACCCGTCGCAATGGGCAGCACCACCACCGCCACCACGCATACGTTTGTGGGGGTCACTTTCACGGCGTTTGGCTGGACTCAACTGACCGCCGCGATTTCGGATATGCCCTGCACTTACAGCGAGGCTTACAACGACACGCCCACGGCTGGCATCGGCGAAGTGGAATGTACCACCTGCGGCACTCAATGGTACGACGACGGCGGCCCAACGGGCGACTACTCGGATAACATCCAGGTTTCCAAGACCTTTTGCCCGCAGACCACCGACCACAAAGCGCAGCTCGAGTTCGTGGCACTCGACTTGACGGGCTACGATTATATATCCATTTATGACGGGCCGAACGGCAATGGGGGCTATCTGGGCTATCTCGATGTAAGTACCCCTATCTCAACCTTCACCGCCACCCTCGCCAATGCAACGGGTTGTTTGTCGGCCTATTTTTACTCATACGACTGGGACGGCGAGCCTGTGGGTGCTGGCTTTGAAGCCAACTTCAACTGCGTCCGCATCTTCGACATCACGATGGACAATGCCTCGGCTTGCAATGGCTCGGGCACCACTTGCGGCACCGATGACACCTACACCGCCGACATCACCGTGCATTTTGCCAGCAAACCCGCCTCTGGGACGCTCACATTGAGCGGCGCGGACATCGTCGGCAGCCTGCCCACGCCGGTTGACGTGACCAGTCTGGCCGGGAATTCGCACACTTTCACGGGCTTGACGCTACGGGCGGACGAACAATCCACAGATTTGTCAGCGTCCTTCTCGGAAGAGGCCAGTGTTGTTTTCTCAAAAAATGCGGGCAACGCAGCCGCGCCTTGCAGCGGGCCGAAAGAAATCATCATAGCAGTTGACCCGTATGACTATACCGTTGACAAGTACCTCACGTCAACTTGGGAAAGGGTTGCTTCTGTTGATTTAAGCTTGGACGGCTATAGCATTGATGCCGTGAACGGCCTTGCGCTAAACCCGGTCAACAATACTTACTATGCCATCATCAAGACATCCGGCAATGTTCGCCGTCTGGTGACGGTGGATATTGAAACGGGGGTTTGCACCTACATTGGCAACTTGGGCGGCAATTTCTCCAGCATCACCTTCGGCACCGACGGCACTTTGTACGGAGCACAGGGAAGTGGTGGCGATTATAGCCTTTACACGATAGACCCTTCGACCGCTGCCAAGACCTTTCAAACAGAATTGTATGACTACGGTGGGCAAGTGATAGCTTTCAATCCAGCGGATGGGTTTATCTATCATTTCACCTATGGTTACATGGATAAAATTGACCCGACAGACTTTTCCTCCACTGTAATTGAAACTGATGGCGACTATTGGGATTATCCGTTTGGTGCTGCCTATGCAGGAAACGGGAAATTCTATTTGAGTGATTACGATAACTATATGTATTCCGTAACGACCGCAGGTGTCTCGACCGAACTGCACTACTTTGACGGGGATTACTACCAGCGCGGCTTTGTGCTGGGCAGCCTTCCGGGCCCGGCCTGCAACGTCAGCGACATCAGCGCGGAGAATTTTTCGGCCTGTATTTTCCCCGACCAGTTCACCGCCGACGTGACCGTTTCCTTCGAATACGCGCCCGGCACGGGCGATTTGACCCTGAAACGCGGCACTACTGTGCTGGCCACCAAATCCGCCGCCGACCTTGCTTGCCTGTCCGAGTGGACGTTCACGGGCGTGCAAATGACCGCCGACGGCCAACCAGTCATTTTGACGGCAGAGTTTGACGGCAGCTGCACGTTCACATCCTCGTCCCTCGGCACCGCGCCCATGTCGTGCAACTGCACCGCGCCGAGCATCAGCTGCCCGGCCAATGTGTCGGTGGCCACCACCGCCGGCGCATGTACCGGCGTAGCGACTTGGACTGCGCCCACGCCCACAGGCCCTTGCAACCCGATGGCCGACGGCTCGCACACGAGCGGCTCGACCTTCGCAGAAGGCACAACCACAGTCACTTACACCGCCACGAACGATGAGAGCCAAACGGCCTCCTGCTCGTTCACCGTCACCGTGCTCGACGTGCTGCACCACGCGCAAGAAGTGCAGCGCATGGCCTCCGACGGCGCGGCCAGCGACAACCTCGGCTGGGGCCTCGGCCTCGACGGCACGGCACTCGTCGCCGGCGCGCCAAACGACAAGGTCGGCACCCAGAGCAAGCAAGGCTCCGCCTACGTCTTCCTGCAAAACCAGGGCGGCACCGACAACTGGGGCCAGCTCAAACAAATCAAAGCCAGCGACGGCGCGGCGGTGGACTACTTCGGCAACAGCATCGCCGTGGACGGCGACTTCGCCCTCGTGGCGGCCTACGGCGACAACGTGGGGACAATCACCGATGCAGGCTCGGCCTATATCTATGAAAAAGACCTCGGCAGCACGAACAACTGGGGCCAGCGCACCAACATCATCGCAAAAGACGGCTCGACCAGCGAGGCAGTAGCCTATGACTACTTCGGCAGTGCCGTCTCCCTGAAAAACGGCCGCGCCGTCATCGGGGCCAACAAGAAGAAGGTCGGGACCAATACCGCACAGGGCGCGGCCTACATCTACGAGCAAAACGTGGGCGGTGCAAACGCATGGGGCAACGTGAAAAAACTGGTGGCCTCCGATGGTGCGGCCAACAACTTCTTTGGCCAGTCGGTCGCCCAAGCGGGCGATGTCGTGCTGGTGGGCGCAAGCGGCCACAACAGCAACCGGGGCGCAGCCTACATTTTCGGAAAAGACACAGGCGGCGCAGGCAACTGGGGCCAAGCCCAAAAACTGACAGCCTCTGACGCTGCGGTGGGCGACGGCTTTGGCACAAGCGTATCTCTTGCAAGTGATTGTGCGCTCATCGGCGCGATGAACAAGGCAACCTACACAGGTGCGGCCTACATCTTCAAGAACACGGCGGGCACATGGTCGCAGGTCAAGAAACTGACCGCCTCCGACGGGGCTATCAACGACCGCTTCGGCGCATCGGTGGCTCTCTCCGGCGATTACGCCTACGTCACGGCCCTCCGTGCGAACAGCGGCGCAGGGGCGGTGTACGTCTTCCACAAAAACGCGGGCGGCACCGACAACTGGGGCGAAATCGGCAAGTACACCCCCAGTGGGGGCGCATCGGGCGACCAATTCGGTTACGCGCTGGCGGTGAGCGGCGAGCGCATGGCTCTCAGCGCGAACCTCGACGACGTGGCCGCGAAGGCCGACCAAGGCTCCGTGTACGTCTTCAAAGGCGAGGACTGCTCGGACGTGCCCAAGCCCAGCAGCGCGACGACCTCGCAAACCGAAGCCGGCACAAACCTGACTTCCGTCAAATGCTCGCCCAACCCGTTCACGGACGAGCTGACGATTGAAATCGCCCAGTCTGGTGTCTCCAATCTGGCATCTGAAATCCGAGTCATGGACGCGGTTGGCCGCTTGGTGGCGCGGGTGGAACTGCCCGCAGGCCAGACGCGCCACACGCTGCGGACGGACGCGCTCCACGCGGGAGCATACTTCGTGCAGGTCTCCTCGGAGGCCAGCGTGCGGGTCGTCCCGGTCGTGCTTGTTCGGTAAACATGCATTGTGCCTGAAAGACTATTGCCTTTGCCGGAGTTGTCCGGCAAGGGCAATTTTTTTGTTCAATTCCTTGAAAACCAACTACACCGGGCACAAGCCTGTAAAGTCCGGGAAATCACAGCCGCCGCAGTTCCTCCGCAGCCCCGCGCTCCCGCTGCCGGGCATCCCGTAGTTTGCGGTTGCCGAATTTGTTCGACCACGAAATTTCTTCGAAAAACAGATATTTTTGCCTCAAAACCGCCCAAAAATGGCAAGAGATTTACTTCACGATAGCCTCCGCGAAGCCTTGATAAAAGATAACTGGAAAATCACCCACGACCCGTATCGAATTTCGATCGAAGACGTGGGTTATGAAGTTGATTTAGGCGCGGAAAAATTGATTGCTGCGACGAACGGTGCCGACAAAATCTTGGTCGAAGTCAAAAGCTTTCGCGGACAATCTTTGACTTACGAGTTCCATCGGGCATTGGGGCAGTTCAATTCCTACATCGTTCCGTTACTCGAAAAAGACCCCGAACGCACCCTGTTCTTGGCAGTGCCTATGGAAGTTTTCAATTCCTTCTTTCAAAAAATGCTCATCCAAAAAACGCTGGAATTTTATCACGTCAAAATCCTCGTTTTTGACCCAAGCCAAAACGTCATCGTCCAATGGATAAAATATTGAAGTTTGAAAAAGCAATCCTCGACTTCCTCGAAGAATACGCCAAAGGCTACCACGACTCGCCCGACGGCTTGGACACTCAAGTGATTGCCGACTCGCACGGACATCACTATCAGCTGCTGCGCGTCGGTTGGTCGAACCGAAAATTCGTCCACTTCTGCGTTTTTCATTTCGACATCAAAAACGGCAAAATCTGGGTTCAGGTCAATGAAACCGAAGAGTTGATTGTGGACGAACTAGTGCGGCGCGGCATCTCGCACGACGACATTGTGCTGGGTTTCCAACCTGAATATCTGCGAGGAAAAACCGAGGCTGCTTTTGCTTGAAAAACAGATCACAGCCGCCGCAGTTCCTCCGCAGCCCCGCGCTCCCGCTGCCGGGCATCCCGTAGTTTGCGGTTGCCGAATTTGTTCGACCACGAAATTTTGAACACCCGCTCCGCCTGCTGGAAAGAATTCCGCACCCGCAGGTTCAACGCCGGCTGGTCAACCGAACCGTAAAAATTGTTCGATAGAAAAACATCGTTCACGTTGAACGACAAATCGCCCCAACGCTCGCCCAGATGCTTGCGAACACCGAGCGAGAGGTTGCCAAACGGACGATACTTCGTCAGTCCAAAATAATTCTCCGTCACCACGAACCCTGACAAGTCCGCCGACCAGCCTTTTCGGAACGTAAAATTTTGAGAGTGTTCCAGCGCGACAAAGCCCGACGGGATGCTCCCGCGTGTGCCCTCCAATTCAAAATCGAATTTTTGGTAAACCAAATAGGCCGTGTGGCGCATCTGCCACCACGATTTGACGGGCGTAGGCACGGCGACGAAATTGAAAAAGTTGTGCCGCGTGCCGAGGTTTTTGGGCAGCGAAACCTGCGTGTTCGCCTCCAAGTCAATTATCGGCACGTCCGAAATCGAGGCGGTCTCGAAATTGTACTCCGACGAAACGGTGATGCCGCCGATTTGCCAGCTCGCCCGCACCGCGTCCACGAACGAGGGTTGCAGCGCAGGGTTGCCGGATTGCGAGGTCGTCGGGTCGTAAAAAATCAGGTACGGCGCAAGTTGCGTGAAGCCCGGCCGGGCGATTCGGCGAGAGTACGAGAGGTTGACGCTCTGTTTTTCGGAAATCGTGCGGGCGAGATAGACCGTCGGAAACCACGAGCCGTAGTTGCGATCCACCACGTTGGGCTGCTCCTCGGAGCCGAGATTGGTCACGGTGTGTTCGTAGCGCAGCCCCACTTTCGCGTCCGTTTTTTTGTTGATTTTGAACGAAACGGTGGCGTAGGCAGCCCCCACGTCCTCCCGCAACTTGAACCGCGAGGTCAACGCCGAATCCACCGCCCAAGCCTCGTCTGGCAGCCGGTTTTCCACCCGCACGTCGTTGTCAAAACGGCTGGCGGCAAATTTGACCCCTGTTTCGAGGCGCGTGTGCTCGCTGAAATTCTGGACGTAATCAGTTTTTCCCACCCGGATCGAAATCGGGTTTTTCTTCCGCACTTGCAGTTCGCTGCGGTCGGTCAAGGTCTCGTCCGGCAGCCGCTGCTCGATTTGGTACTCGCTGGGGTTGTTGATTTTGTAAAAAACGTAGTCCAAGTCGGCGGTCAGCGTTTTCGACTTGTCGAACTCGTGCGAAAAATTGGCGTTCGCCGTCGCCGATTGCCAGTGGTTCAGTTCGTGCGTCGGCATCAGGACACGGCTGTCCAGCACGCCATCGGTGCGGTAATCAATCGTGTTTCGCGCGTCCATGTCCCAATTTCTGTTGAAAAAAGTGCCGACCACGCCCACGACCGTTTTTGGGGAAGCCTGAAAATCCGCGCCCAGCCGCCCGTTGTGCGTGCCCAAATCTGGGGCGCGGCGGCTGCTGCCGTCCGTTTCCAAAAACGCGCCGTCGCGGGTGATGCCCCGGTAATTCGTGAAAATCTGCGGGTTGTGGTCAAATTGGTAATCGTGGCTGCCGAACAAATTCATCTTGCCGCGCCGGAAATTGAAAAAGCCGTTCGCCGACCACTTCTCGCGCTTGCCGTAGCCCGCCGCCAGCGAGTAGCCGCCGTTCAGCCCCGCGTCGGCGGTCTGTTTCAGCACGATGTTGATGATGCCCGCGTTGCCGTCCGCGTCGAAATTGGCGGGCGGCGTGTGGATGATTTCGATGCGCTCGATGTTGTCGGCGTTCGTGCCTTCGAGCATCTGGACGATGGCTTCGGGCGGCATCCGGCTGACCTTTCCGTTTATCAAAATGATGATGCCGAACTTGCCCGCAATCGAAATGCCGCCGCCCTGCCGGTTGACCAGTACGCCCGGCGAACGCTGCAAAACCTGCAAGGCGTTCGACCCGGCATTGACTGCGCTGCTCGCCACATTGACCACCACGCGGTCAATTTTTTGCTGGAAAAGCGGCTTTTTCGCCACCACTTCGACCTCCGCGACGGTCGTGGCTTCCTCAGCGAGTTCGATTTTCGGGAAATCTTTCTTCGATTGTCCGTTGCCCAAGTCGAAGTTTTCGGACAAAAAATCCGCGAAACCGAGCATCGAAATTTTCAGAAGGTAACGCCCCGATTCGATGTCCGCGAACTCGAACCGCCCCTCGCCGCTCGTCAATTGGCCTTTGACGAGCGACGAATCGGCGGCGGCGAGCAGCAGTACGCTGGCTCCGGGCAGTGGCTGATTTTTGGCATCGGCGACCGAGCCAGCAATTTGGTTTTGTGCGAAAATCGGGCTGAGGCACAAGGTGAGCAGGAGCGCGGCAAGGGCTGCGCAAGGTGTTTTTGCTTGCATAATTTTTTAGTTGTTGTTGCTTGGTGTTAGGGGTATCGCATTATCTGTTCTGTGATTTTTGACTAAAATTGCCCTCAAACCTCCCACCAAAATGAGAAAAACGCGAACGCGACAGCACATCATCGAGGATTTGGGCTTCAATCACACGGAGCGTTTCATCCTGAAAGCGGGGTTTACTGTTCAACGGTACGACCGTAACGATTATGGCTATGACGGCATCGTGCATACGTTCAACTCGACGGGCGAGATTGAAAGTTTCTCTATTTTGTTCCAGTTGAAATCAACCGACGGCATACGCTGGGTCGAAAGCCGGGCAGGTTTCGGATTAGATATTTCTGTCCGCGACCTCGAACTCTGGTTGAGCGGCGTGTTGCCCGTGCTTGTCATTCTGTATGATGCCAGTCTTGAAAAAGCATACTTCATTGACTTGCAGGAATATCTTCAGACCCATCGGAAGCAACTTCAAAGTGTGCGTAAGTTTGTACGCATTCATTTTCACCCCGAAAACCAATTTGGCACCGACTCTATCCAGAAAATCCGTGAAAAATACTTTTTCTGAAAGATGACAGCAGCAGAGATTTACAAAAACACATCCGCCACAAACCAAGAACTGGTGCAAGTGCTCAAACAGTTGGGTTTCAAGGACTTGTCAACCGAGGAGCGGTTCAGGTTTGTACACAAAACCGCTGACTCAGAGGTGATTTTTCCGCAAGGGAAAATGGATGCATTTGTCCCGAAGGTTTACCTGCCCGCCTTTGCGTACCGGCTTTTTATGCAAGGCATCATCGAAAACGAGGGCGTTTTGAAAATGATGATTGAGAAAAACCGTGAACGGCAACCCGCGCTTGCGGCGTAACCCAATCACTCGCTCCGCCGCCCGAAAGCCTCCATCTGAACCTTCAAGTCCGCGTATTCCCGCAGTTTCGGGAATTTGTACCCGCGTTGCCCGGCCTCTTCGATGAATTTCGGCGTGACATCGTGGATGCGGGCCGACAGCAAATCTTCCAGCGACAGGTTTTTGAAGCCCAAATCGCGGAACTGCTCCACGAACTCCGGCGTGATGCGGTGGATTCGGACGCTCATTAAATCGTCCAAATCCATCTCGCCGAGGCCCCATGTTTTGGCCTGCTGTACAAATTCGGGCGTGATGCCGTGAATTTTCATGCCCACCAGTTCGTCCACCGTTTTGCCGAAGCCCATCGCCCTTGCTTGACTGACGAAAGCCTCGTCCACACCGTGAATTTTCATGGTCATCATCTCGTCGAGCGAAAGTTTGCCGAAGCCCATAGACTGCATTTTTCGGATTTCAGCTGCACCCAAGCCGTGAATTTTCATGGCCATGATTTCTTCCAACGTCGGGTTGCCCACATCCAATCCCCGCACTTCGGCCACGAATTCGGGCGTGATGCCGTGAATTTTGGCCGATAGGATTTGCTCCGCGTCCAGCTTGCCGAAGCCCAGTTTGTTCATCCGCTCGACGAACGCAGGCTCGACATTTTGAATCGAAAGCCCGGTCACCGCCTCCAAATCCAAGTCCGCAAGCCCGGCTTGGACGTAGCCCTGCACATCGGCGGGCGTGACGTTGGCGATTTTCAACTCCACCAATTTTTCGGCGGAAACCTTGCCCGCGCCCAGTTTCTTGGACAAATCCACTAATTTTTGGGACTCAGCGACATCAATCTTGAAGATTGCGAGCTGCGTCAGTTTGTCCTCGTCGAGGTCTTGGAAGCCCGCCTGCCGCATCGAGGCCACATAGTCGAGCGGGAAATTGGCCCAAAAAAGGTGCATCAGCAGGTTGTCGTTTTCGGGTTGGATGCCCTGCCTGGCCAGCTCGGCGCGGTAGTTTTCGTCGGGCACGAACTTGAATTTGCCGTAGCCTTCGTCGCCCTCGATTTTCCCGGTCAGCGTGATGATGCCCGCCGGGCGTTTGATGTCGAGGTTAAAATCGCCGTCGGGCGCGGCGGATTTCTCGAATTCGTAGCACTCGCCCATCGTCCAGTAGTTGCCGCGCGTGCCGCTGCGGAGGTTGAGGCAAACGCTGTCGTTGAAAAACTCGGCGTGCCAAAATCCCGTGTTCGGAGAGCCTGTGGCGGCTTCGGTCGGGGTGTTTTCGGGTGTGTTTTGGGGCAGGGTTTGGGTGCGCTGCGCCACTGCGAGCGCAACAATCGAGCAAGCGACGAGCAGCGTGGCAATCCATTTTTCCATGATGTACACTTTGAGTTGTGGTGGTGAAAAAAGCCGCTGCACCCGTTGCAAAAGCTGCCCCCGGTGTGTGCCGGCGAACGCCACGAGGGATTGGGTTTGCGGAAAATGAGCCATTTCCTGCATCGCCACGAGGGCTTTGGCATAGCCGAGGCGGTTGCCGAGCCAACCAATGGCGAGGTCGTCGCAGGCACTCTCGCGCTCGTTGCGCACCTGTGCGGAGAGCCACCAAACAGCAGGATGATAGTAAAAAAGGGTCTCGACGAGGCTTTGCAGGAGGTTGAACAGGTAGTCGTGACGGGCGATGTGCGCCAGTTCGTGGGCCAAAATCGCCTCCACTTCCTGCTCCGAAAGCCGGTTGACGATGCCGATGGGGAACAGGATGGCGGGCCGCAGCCAGCCCACCGTCAGCGGCGAGCGGACGAGCGCGGATTCGAGCAGGTCAATATGCTTGGCAAAACGTGCCCGCTCGCGGAGCCTTTCCAATACCTCCGCCCAGTACGGGTCAACGTGAAAATTCATGCGCGAGCGCAGCACTTGTGCATACGAAAAATGCCCCAACAACCGGAACAACCCCACCGCCAAGCCCAGCAGCCAAAGCATGACTACCAATGGTTGGTGCTCATAAAAATAGTCCTCCAACCGCTTGGATTCGATGGGCTGGGGTGGGGTGGGCGGCGGCGGCATTGGTTCGTTTTTCAGGTCGGCAGCCTTTGTTTCCAGCGTTTTCGAGTCCTCGTTGTGCAGGATTTGCCACGCTCGTTTGGCCTCGTGCCATTGCGGTTTTGGCGATTGCAGCTGCCACGCGAACGTGCCCGTCGTCGCCATGACCACCGCCAACAGCGCGGCATTGGCCACCCCGTAGCGGAACGCCGCCGTGCGGTGCCGGGCCGCGAAAAGCACCGCCCCGGCGAGCAAGGCGATGAGCGTGATTTGCCAGATGGAGTGCAGCACGGCCCAGCCGAGGGCGTGGTCAATCTGCTGCGAAAAGATGACGGATGGAAAATTCATGGCGCGTCGTTTTGTTGTTGGGCTTCCATTTTTTCGATGAGGGCTTTGATTTCGGCCAGTTCGGCGGCGGTCGCTTGGCCGGTGCCGAGTGCCCGCAACACGAGGGACGACGCGGAGCCGTCGAACGCGAGGTCGGCCAAATCCTGCACCACCCGCGCCTGCGTCTGGGCGCGGTCAACCGCCGGGGCGTACAGGTGGTTGCGCTCCACGATGTCGCGGGTGAGCAGGCCCTTGTCGAGCATCACCTGCATCTGTTTGAGCGTGGTCGTGTAGCCCACTTGCCAGTCGGCAGGCCGTCGGCCATTGAGCGTGTCGTTGACGTACCGGACGGTTTCGGGGCTTTTGCCCCAAAGCACTTGCAGGATTTCGAGCTCGGCATCCGTCGGGACGGGCGTTTGCAAATCGGACATTTTCGGAATGATGAATTGTGAACGGCTGATGTCTTGCACTACGATTTTTGTCGTAGTCAAGTTTTCAAAAAAAGCAGCCACACGGGTCGGCTGCTTTTTTTGGATGGCTCAAAGGTGGTACGACGGAAATCGTAGTTTCAAATTTTGGGTACGATTTTTTTCGTAGTGCTAAAAATGGACGTTTTTCAGGCTTGCCGGAGCCGCACCGTGCCGTCGTCCGTGAAATGCAAAGCCCGCAGTTCGGTGGCTCGTTCGGACACGTCCGCCGTGCCGTTTTCGAGCCGCAGCACGCCACGCGGGCACACCGCCGAGCAAATCCCGCAGCCCACGCAGGAGGCCCGCACGATGTCCTGCCCGCGTTGGGCGTAGGCTTTCACGTCAATGCCCATCTCGCAGTAAGTGGAGCAATTGCCGCAGCTGATGCACTGGCCGCCGTTGGTCGTGATGCGGAAACGCGAAAAATATTTCTGGAAAATGCCCAAAATCGCCGCCTGCGGACAGCCGAAACGACACCACACGCGGTTGCCGAAAATAGGGTAGAAGCCCGTGCCGATGACCCCCGAAAACATGGAGCCGATGAGGAACGAGTACGCCTTGCTCGCCGCCTGCGATGCCCCGCCGAACACGCCGCCTTGCGTGTACGAATTGGCCCACAAGAGCACCGTCGTCAGGACGATGAAGACCAGTACCGCGTGAATCAAATACCGTTCTAATCGCCACGCTTTCAGCGACTTATCGCTCAACGTGCGGAACGCATCGCCGGCTGTTTCGGCCAATGCGCCGCAGCCGCAAACCCACGAGCAGTACCAGCGTTTGCCGAAAAAATAGGTCAAAACAGGCACGGCCACGAACGACATGAGCACGCCCCAGCCCACCAAAAAGATGCCCAAATGCGAGCTCGACGTGAGCCACCGGATGTCGTCCGGGAACAGGTAATTGTATTTCAGCGGCCAGAAATAGGTAAAGTAGAACTCCGGCTGGTTCATCCGCTGCATCCAAGCCGGGACGATGAACGCGAACCCCAACTGGAAAAACATGACCGACACGGTGCGGATGATTTGGTAGCGGTTGTGGCGGTATTTCCACAAAAACTTCGCGCCCAGCAGCAGCACGGCCAGCGTATAAAAAGTGCCATAGACGAACCATTGGTCGGCGGCGCGGCCCCGCACCCCCTGGCTCATCGGCTCGAACAGGGCGACCAAACCCGTGTTCGCCGCGCCGCCCAAGCCCAAGCCGAGGTACTCCGGCCACCAGTACAGGCAGACGTAAAAACCCGTCAGCAGCACGGCGGTCAGGTAGCCCCACAGCCCCCGGTTCGAGAGGCTGCGGAACATGGTGCCGTTGTTTTTGATGCCCGCCGGGCTGCCCGCGTAGGTCGCGTGGGCGTAGGCCAGCGTCCCGGCAGAAAGGCAAAGCAACGCAGCCCAAAGCACGGCGGGGGGCAGGGCCAGCCGCGAAAACCAAGCCACGAGGAACACCGTCAGCCCCACGCCGCCGACGGCGGCGGCAATTTTTTGGCGGGTATTGAGGCGCGTGGTTTCGAGGAGGGCGAGCGAGGAATCGTTCAATTGCATGGCAGGTGGCGGTTTTGGGTTTGTACCAAAACGAGCATCGTTTGACGCTCGAAAAATCCGGCGCAGTTCCCGCCCGGCCAAGCGTTCCCGCTAAATGCGCCACGCAAGTCGCGGGCAAGACAACTGGCACCACCGGCGGCGCACAGGCGGTGCGCTGCATCAAACCGTTCGCACGCCTCGCCCCTGTTTTTGCCCCGCCTCGTTTTCCGTTTGCCCCGCCTCGTCGTGCAAAATTTCGCGGCCCCGCCCGCGCACGGCCACATTTGGAGGCATTCACTCACCAATCTCTCGACATCAGTCCACATGAGGCACTTACTCTTCGCCGCCCTTGCTTGCCTTTTCCCTCGGCTCATGTTCGCGCAACCCGTGAACGACAACGCCTGCGATGCCACGCTCATCAGCGTGGATTCGGTGTGTTCGGGCAATGCCTACTCCAACGCACAGGCCACCTTGCAAATGGGAGAGCCTGCGGATTGTTGGACGGAACCGAACTCCGTCTGGTTCAAATTTGCCGCCCCGGCATCGGGCGCGGTGCGCATTGTGTCAATGAGCAGCGAACACATTCGGAAATCGCTGTACGCCGTGGGCGATTGCGCCGATTTTGGCTCGTTCGCCACGCTGCAATGCACGGGTTTCGGCGAGGACATTTGGCACAGCGGCCTCACGCCGGGCGCGGAATATTGGCTCCGCATCCAATCCGAGACTACCGCTGCCAGTTTTTGCCTCGAAGTACAGGGCTTGGTTTCGATGCCCGCGAACGACGCGGCGTGCGCGGCGGCCCTGCTCCAAGTGGACTCGGCTTGCACAGGCGACCCGTTCGTGAACACCACCGCCACGCGGCAAACGGGCGAACCCAACTCCTGCGGCTACGAGGCCCACACCATTTGGTTCAAATTCATGGCTCCGGGCACCGGGGCCGTCCGCGTTTCGACGACGGGGCAGGATTTGGCAACGTCCATGTTCGCGGTGGCAGGCAGCTGCGGCAACTTTGCCAATTTCACGGAACTGGGCTGCGCTTGGAACGCCCCGCTGGAAGTCGGCGGCTTGATGCCAGATTCGGTTTATTACATCCAAAGCACGAACCTCTTCGGCTCGACGGACACTTTCTGCCTGAGCCTCGAAACGATTTTTCCCCCGGCCAACGACTCGGCTTGCGCGGCGACGATGCTTGTGGTGAATAGCGGTTGCGCCGATGCGCCGTACAGTTTGGCGGCGGCGACGAGCGAGGCGGGCGAGCCGGATTCTTGCTATTCGAGCGTGCAGACGGCTTGGTTCAAATTCGTCGTGCCGAGCACGGGCGCGGTGGAGGTCGGCACTTGGTCGCCTGATTTTTGGACGTTTTCGGAGCTGTACACGGTGGGCGATTGCGGCGATTTTTCCAGCTATGTTTTTCAAAACTGCGCGGGCTACGACGACTATTTTCAAGCGGCGGGCCTCACGCCGGGCGACACGGCTTTTGTCAAAGTCGGCACCAACACGGGCAGCACCGGGGCGTATTGCATCACGGTGGATTCGGTTTTCCAGTGGTTTGCCGATTTCGACGGGGACGGCTACGGCGACCCTTTCGACTGGGCTTGGGCAGGCACCCAACCGACGGACTATGTGCTCGACAGCACGGATTGCGACGGCGCGGCGGCCAACATCCACCCCGCCGCGACGGAAACGTGCGACGGCTACGACGAGGATTGCAACGGCCAAATTGACGACGGCGTGGGCACCTACTTTTTTGCCGACACGGACGGCGACGGCTTCGGAAATGCCGGGCTGGACACGCTGATTTGCGCGGCAAATGAAGATTTCGTGGCCGATAACACGGATTGCGATGATGCGAACGCGGCCATTTTCCCCAATGCCCCGGAGCTTTGCGACGGCCTCGACAACGACTGCGACGGGCAAATCGACGGAACCATGCCGACTTGGTTCGCCGATGCGGACGGCGACGGCTTCGGAAACGCGGCCATTGACACAGTGGCTTGCGACCCCGGCGCGGGCTGGGTTTTGGACAACACGGATTGCGACGACGCAGCGGCCAACATAAACCCCGACGAAACAGAAACCTGCGACAATTTGGACAACAACTGCGATGGCCAAACCGACGAGGGCGTTTTGCAAACCTTTTATGCGGACGCGGACGGCGATACTTTCGGCAGTTTCAACCAAACGCAGGAAGCCTGCTCCGCGCCGAGCGGCTATGTTTCCAATTTTACTGATTGCGACGACAACGACGCGGCCAACTTTCCGGGGCGCGTCGGCTCGACCATTTCCAATCCGTTCATTGTCAATAGCTTGCCCTACTCGGCTTCGGGCGACAACTCGCCTACGGGCTGCTGGGGCAACGAAATCGGTTACAATTCGCACGACGTTTGGTATAAAATCACGCCGACGGACTGCGGCACGCTCACGGCAAGTCTTTGCGGGGCGACAAATTTCGATTCGTACATCACGTTACTGGATGCCGACGAAAATTACCTCGTTTGGAACAACGACTTCTGCGGCACGAGGTCCCAAGTTTCGTTTTTGGTGGATTCCAACACGACTTATTACGTCGTCGTGGAAGGCGTTTCCTTCGCGGCGGGGCAGTACTCGCTGGAAATCTCCCTTGCCGAAGCCTTGCCCACCCATTGGGCCGACGCGGACGGCGACGGCTTCGGCGACCCAGCCCAACCTGCCCCAGTTTGCACCCAACCTACTGGCTACGTCTCGAACAACCTCGACTGCAACGACGCGAACCCGAACATCAAACCCGGCGCAACGGAAACCTGCAATTTGATTGACGAGGACTGCGACGGCACGGTGGACGACGGTTTCGACATGTTCACCTATTACGCCGACGCGGACGGTGACAGCTGGGGCAGCACCACCGTGACGGTTTTGGCCTGCGTGGCTCCGCCCGGCTACACTTATCTGGGCTACGATTGCAACGACGCGAACGCCACCGTCCACCCCTACGCACCGGAGCTTTGCGACTCTTTGGACAACGATTGCGACGGGGATATTGACGAGGGCGCGGTGCTCTATTTCTTCCTCGATGCCGACGCGGACGGCTATGGCGAAGGTTTCGGATACTCTCAAAATTTTGTCCAAGCCTGCTCACAACCAGCGGGCTATGCCCCGATTTTCGGCGACTGTGATGATGCAAACCCAGATATTCACACGGGCGCGGCGGAGGTCTGCAACGGCTTGGACGACGACTGCGACGGCGGCACGGACGAAGGCGTGGGCCAATGGTTTTATGCCGACAACGACGGCGACGGCTACGGCAACAGCTTCTATTCCCAATTCGCCTGCACCGCGCCGAGCGGCTACGTTTCAAACTTTGATGATTGCCATGACGGCAATGCCGATATCCACCCCGGTGCCCCTGAAATTTGCGTGAACAACCTTGACGACGATTGCAACGGGACGATTGACATCAACCCCGACATCAGCCCAGCCAGCCCGCTCATTTGCGGCAACGGCAGCTTGACGCTCACGGCCAGCGGCGGCACGAGCTACGCTTGGTCGAACGGCCCGGCGACGGCCAGCAACGCGGTCGCCCCTGCCAGCACCACGACCTACACCGTGACCGTCAGCCTTAGCGCCCAATGCTCGGCGGTGCTCAGCAGAACAGTAACGGTTTCCAACGACCAAGCCATCGGCAGTTTTGGCAGCCGAGTGCCCGCATCCGGCGCGGTCAACGTCCCTAACAGTCCGGTGCTGTTCACATGGTCGCCCGTGCCGAACGCCGAGCATTTCGACCTCTTCGTTTGGCCGGCCAATTCGACGCGCCCAGAAGTGCCGACGGCGAGCAATCTGAGCACCTTCTCGCATACCCTGCCTTTGGTCGCAGCCACTGCGTACAAGTGGCAGTTGCGGGCCTTCAACGATTGCCACTCGGCTTGGTCGGATTCGCTGACGTTCACCACTGTTCAATTGCCCGACCTCGTCGTGCACAGCCTATCGGTTCCGGCGACCGTAGTTGCCGGTCAACCCTTTTCATTCTCTTGGCAAACCCAAAACATCGGGCAAGCTGGCACCGGTGCCTCGGTTTGGAGCGAAAAATTGTGGATTTCGGGTGATTCGACGTTCGGCCCCGGCGATTTTTTGCTCGGCACATGGTTCAACGCCAGCTACCTCAACCCCTCTGAAACCTACACGCAAACCCGCACTGCCAACTGGTACCCAAATTTTATCGGCGCGTTTTACCTGCTCATGGAAACAGGCAGCGGTGGCATCAACGAGGTCACCCGCACGAACAACTGGCGGCACACATTCGTCACGGCGACCCTCGCGCCGCAGCCCGACTTGCAAATCGAATCGGTGGCCGCGCCCACCTCGGCCTTTGGCGGCGACAGCGTGGCTGTGTCCGCTGTCATCAAAAACACGGGCAACTTGGCTGTGGCCCGCAGCTATTCCGATGGTATTTACCTGAGCGACAGTGCCTACTTCGATCTCGGACACGCCACGCTTTTGGGCTACCATTACGCGGGCGGGGCAAACCAGACCTTGCAGCCAGAAGAAAGCTACGCCTTTACCCAAAACGTGCGTTTGCCCCATTCGGCCTATGGCCCAAAATGGCTGTACGTCGTGGCGGACGCGCTCCACAAAAAGCCAGAGTTGTCGGAAGGCAACAACATCGGCACCACCGCGCAAGCCATCCAAATCGCGCTCCTGCCCCCGGCGGATCTGCAGCCCACGGCGTTGAACGCCCCGGCCTCGGCCCTGTCGGGCCAAAGCCTGTCCGTCTCGGCCACTATACACAACAACGGAGCGGCCAATTACGGCGAGCAAACGACCTGGACCGACCGATTCTACCTTTCCCAAAATGCGACGTTGGACAACTCGGACATCCCCCTCGGCTTTTCCCTGCACGAAAACGGCATTGCTGCGGGCGGCAGTTATACTGCTTCGGTCGTTTGCCAATTGCCGCAAGGCCTGTCGGGCAATTATTACCTGCTCGTCAAAGCCGACGATGGCAACCAAGTTTTCGAGTACACTTTTGAAAACAACAACGTGCTGGCCAGTGCCGCCCCGCTGAACATTGCCATCGCGCCATCGCCCGATTTGGTCGTGACCGCTGTTTTGCCCTCGACCAATGCCATGACCGAGCAGCAAGCCTACTCGCTCAGCTGGACGACGAAAAACCAAGGCAACGCCCCCGCCAACGGCCAACTCGTGGAGGCCGTTTATCTTTCCCAAGACCCTGACTGGGACGGTGTGCATTACACAGGCATCACCAAGCTCGAACGTTACCAGCGCACGGCCGACTTGTTGCCGGGCGATTCGATGCCCTATTCCAAAAACTTCCTCTTGCCCAACCTCCCCATGGGCGGCACATGGTACATCTACGTCCGGGCCGATGCTGACAACCAATTCTTCGAAGCCAACAGCGGCGAGGGCAACAACCTCCTGCGCAGCGCGGCCATCACCGTGACCGAACGCTTTGCCGACCTCGAAATCACCGCGTTCGCCGCCCCAGCCACCGCATTGAGCGGCAGCACCATCACCGCTCAGTGGTCGGTCAGCAACAGCGGGCAAGTGCCGACCAGCACCGCCAACTGGGAGGATCTCATCTACCTCTCCCCGGATGCCACATGGAGCAGCGACGACGCTTTGCTCAGTAAAAAAGCCCGTGCGGGCGGCCTTGCGCCCAACGCGACGTACGACGCTTCCTTGCTGTGCCCACTCCCCAACGGTACGAGCGGCAGCCTTTATTTGTTGTTGAAAGTGGCGAACGGTCGTTTGTCCGAGACAAACGACGGCAACGCGGCCAACAATTTCACGGCCTTGCCCATCACCGTCAACCTCGCGCCCTCGCCCGATTTGGTCGTGACGAGCTTGTCCATGCCTTCTCCTGTGTTCGCCGGAGAATCGTACTGGGCGCATTTTTCCGTAAAAAACCAAGGCGCGTCGCCCCTCAACGGCACGGCAATCAGCGACCGCCTGTTTTTCGTCAAAACCACCGACCAAAACTGGGACGACTACCCCATCGGTTTCCGCGCAGTGCCGCGCACCCTCGCCCCGCAGGCCTCGTACTCGGACAGCGTGCTCGTCACCGTGCCCGTTTACGCCAATGGCTATCATTACTTGACCATGCGGACGGACCGGCAAAACGCCGTGTACGAGTACAACGGCGAAACAAACAACGACTACATCGGCACCGCCGTCGGCCACCCCATCGGTAGCCAGCTGCCCATCGCAGTGTTGCCCGCCTCGGAATCGTCGGTCAATTTGGTGGTGACGGAAGTGACAGCCCCCGACTCGGTCATGCTGGGCGATTGGGCGGATGTGCAGTTTGAAATCAAAAACACGAGCGCAACAGGCGTGACGCGCTCCGTCAGCAACGCGGACTATTTTTCCAAAGACGGCGCGTTCAACGCGGCCACCGACCGCTTGCAACGAACGGAGGGCATTTTGCTCAACCTCGCCGCCGGCGACTCGGTCACGCGCACCCTTTCTGCGCCACTCCTCACCCTCGAAACAGGCGAGCACCGCGCTGTGGCTCGCACGAATGTCGCCGCCTCATTGGCCGAAAACAACTTTGCCGATAACATCGCCTTCGCCGCCGCGCAAACGCACGTGGGCGTTCGCTCCCTCGCGCTGGAAACACCGACTGTGTTTGCGCTCAATCAGGACAATTGGCACTACTACCAGTTCGCCGCCGCTGCCGACCTCGACTTGCTCGTCACGCTCAAAGCTTTGAATGGCGTGAACAACGGTCACCTTTTCATCGGCCATGAGCGCGTGCCAACGCCGGACGACTTCGATTTCACGGACGACGGGGCAAACGGCACGCGGACTGCCATCGTCCCCAGCTGCGCCGCCGGGACGTACATCGTGCTGGCGCAAGTGTTGGCCCCGAACGCGACGCAGCCCCAAACGGAAATCCTGGTGCGCGCGCTCCCGTTCAGTGTCGTCTCGGCCAGCCCCAACCGGTTGGGGCGCGGGCGCGTGACGACGACAGTCGTCGGTGCGGGCTTTACCGAAAACACGACGACTTGGGAGCTCCGCCAAGGTGGTACGACGTTCGCCACAGGCACGCCCGGCCAATTTTTCAACAGTATGAAGACAAAGGTGCGCTGGGACTTGACCAACGTCCCCGTCGGCACCTACGATCTCGTAGCCTCAAAACCGGGCGGGCAAACGGCCGTGCTCGCGGGCGGCATCGTCGTCGAGGAAGCGAAGGCTCCGCACCTGAGCATCGTCAAAAATTTGCCGAGCCAGATGCTCGTCCAACTGGCTTACACTTGGTCGTTCAGCTTTATCAACACGGGCAACGTGGACATTGACGCAGCCGAATGCCCGGTGTACACGGAGAGCATCATGTCTATTACGAAAATCAACAAGTCGTCAAACATCCTCACGCGCGACGAATTTTTCCCCGAAGCCTTGGCGCAACCCCCCGTCGAGGAGCGCGGCGGTTATTACCGCGTCATGGCGTGGATGAAAGACTTGGCGCCCGGCGAAGCCGGCTACCTGACGCTGACGGTGGAAGGGTTCCCGCGAATCGAAGGCGTGCTTATGGTGCCGCTTCGCGTCGGGGCAATCCCGTACACGAAGGAGCAATTTTTGAGAAAGCAAGCCTACGTCATCGAGTTGCAGCGGCAGCGGGTTTTGAACCACCCGAACGAATACCTGGGCCAGCCCGAAATGCTCGCCCTTGCTGCCAACCAAACGACTTTCCGCGACTCGATGCTCGCCCCATACGTCGTCAACGGCTTTGTGACCCGCGACGACATCGCGGCGGCGGATTTCCACACGGGCTTCTACGATTTCTACCCCGCCCTGAGCCAGGGCAAGGCCACCTATCAAAACACCAGCTTCGCCCCCGGCGGCACATACTTGTGGACCATCAACCTTGACAAAGCACTCGGCGGCGCGGCAGGCACGGATCCCGGCTGGGATTTGGTACACGCCACCGGGACGATTGACATGGCAGCGACGGCCGCCGACCCTTTCACCGTCATCCTCGCCTCGAAAAGCCCTTGCGGCAACAATCTCGAACACCTGACGACCTGGGAACCTTGGCGCGACTACCGCTGGCCCATCGCCGTGGCCGACGGCGGCTGGCAAAATTTCGCACCGAACAAAATCAAACTGGAAACCACCTTTTTCGCCAACACGAACGACCTGTGCGGCGGGCATTTGCAACTGGAACTTTCGGGCGACACGCTGTATGTACATTTCGTCCATCGCGACCGCTTGCCCGGCGAACCCGGCTGCAACGGCGGCCCTGGCCTCTGCGGCTATCCCGGCGGCACAGGCGGACAAGGCGGCGACGGCGCCGCCGGCGGCAACGGTGGCTACGGCCAAAACGGCAACGATTATGGCCCAGCCAGCCCCGGCGGCAAGGGCGGGAAAGGTGGTCTGGGCGCGCGCGGTGGCGACGGCGGCAAGGGCGGCGACGGTGCCGAGGGCCAAAAAGGCGCCGACGGTGGCGCGGGCGGACAAGGCGGCGACGGTGCCATTGCCGCCAATCGCGGCGGCGATAGTTCGGGGGATTTGCCCCCGGGCGACGGCGGCACAGGCGGTGCAGGCGGAAACGGCGGCTACGACAGCCCCGGCGGTAATGGCGGCAACGGTGGTGACGGCGGCTTCGACGTGCCGCCCAGCACCGAGGCCGGCGACGGCGGCACAGGCGGTGCAGGCGGAAACGGCGGCGAAAACGCTCCGGGTGGCAATGGTGGCAACGGCGGAAGTGGGGATATCCCCGGAAACCCCGGCGTTCCCGGCGACCCCGGCCTGCCTGCGACAGAGCCAGCCATTGACCCAAATACCACTGCCGCTTGCTCCTCCGGAAGAAAATGGGCAGGCCTAAAATGTGCTTTTTCGCTGGTTGACTGTGCGGGCGACATCGTCGTTTGCACGGCGGCTGAGGTCGTCACCGCCGGCCTTGCTACCCCCTGTTACATTTGGGCGGGCGTGGGCTGTACCATCGGTATCACAGACGACTGTGGCGGAGCGGCTTTCGGCAAATGCGGCGACGGATTGCTCGGCGATGTGCCTTGCGGCTCCGACCCATATCTCGCAGTAGCGGGCATCGCATTCGGCAATCCTCCGGGCATAACCGATGCCATAGGCATGGCCCTTGATTGCGCCAAAGAGGATGACGACGGTTTTGTATCCGAAATTAAAATACCAAAAAAACGCCCCGAGAATAACAAGCACTTCGATTTCGATGAAATCCCCGCGCTCAATAGCTTCGATCCGAACGAAATCGCCGGCCCCACCGGCCTCGACGAGGCCCGCTGGGTCTCCAAGTTCGACACTTTGAATTTCCGCGTTGATTTTGAAAACGACTCGATGTTGGCTACCGCCGCCGCCCAGCGCGTGACCGTGCGTGTGCCGCTTTCCTCAAATCTCAACCCCTTCAGCCTCCGCCTCGGAAAGTTCGGCTTCGCCGGATTGACGTTCGACGTGCCGAAAAACACCCTGAACTACACCAAAGTCCTCCGTCTTGCCGACAGCCTCGGCGTGGACGTGGAACTCTCCGCCGGCCTCGACATCATCAACAACGAAGCCTTCTGGACTTTTCAGTCCATTGACCGGCTCACTGGCCTCCCACCCACGTTGCCCGAACTCGGCTTTTTGCCGATAAACGACTCGCTCGGGCGCGGCATGGGCTTCGTGAACTACTCGATTTTGGCAAACGGCGCGACCGTTACAGGCGACACGGCGACTGCACAAGCCGAAATTGTCTTCGACATCAACGACCCGATTTTGACCAACGTTTGGCAAAACACCTTCGATGCTGTCGCGCCAACAAGCGCGCTCAATGCCCTCGCCCCTACGCAGTATTCGACCCATTTCTCCGTCGGTTGGTCGGGTGCGGACGACGCGGGCGGCTCCGGCGTGGCCCAATACGAACTCTTTGTTTCAGAAAACGGTGGCCCCTTCCAGCGTTGGGGCGAGCCAACGACCGACCTCATGGCCACCTTCACAGGCACCGTCGGCAGCACCTACGAATTTTATACCCGCGCCACCGACCGGACGGGCAACCGCGAGGGGGCCAAAACTTCGGGCGACACGGTGCATATCGCAGGCATGACGGCCAATGTTTCGACTGCCAAGCCCAGCTGCCCCGGATCCGCCAGTGGCTCCGCAACGGTCAACCGGACGGGCGGACTCGCGCCGTTTCATTATGCTTGGAGCGCGGCGGGCGCAGGCGACGCGGCCTCGGTTGCCGGCCTCGCACCGGGCAATTACACGGTGACGGTTTCGGACTCGAACCTGCCGCCGCTGACCGTCGAACTTGAATTTGAGATTTTGGACACATCGGATTTGACACCGCCGACGGCCCTTTGCCAAAACTTGACCCAAAGCCTGCAAGCCTCCGACACGCTGGCCCATTTCTCGGCACTGTCCATTGCCGACGGCTCGGCGGATAATTGCGGCGCGGTGACGATTTCGCCCTCGGCGTTTGACTTTGGCTGCGCCCAACTCGGCTCGCACACGGTCGTGCTCACCATCGCAGACATTGCGGGGAACACGGCCGCCTGCTCCGCCACGCTCACGGTCACGGATGCCAACGGCCTCTGCGACCCGAATTCGGACGGCGACGGCGACGGCTACGCCCTCGAAGACGATTGCGACGACAACAACGATAACATCTTCCCCGGCGCACCCGAACTCTGCAACGGCTTGGACGATGATTGCGACGGCACGACCGACGAGGGCGTTTTGCAAACTTTCTACGCCGACACGGACGGCGACGGCTTGGGCAATGCCGCCGTTTCGCAAATGGCTTGCGATGCCCCGTCAAATTATGTAGCGGACAATACCGACTGCGACGACACAAATACGGCCATCCACCCCGCCGCCTCGGAGACCTGCAACGGCTTGGACGACGACTGCGACGA
>JBKBIC010000026.1:0-35082 GCA_046299435.1 Saprospiraceae bacterium | reverse complement strand
CAAGGCGGCGGCGGGTACGAGCGCAAACCCTGGCAAGACCGCAGCCAAGACTCCGGCGGCGGATACGAGCGCCGGCCATACCAAGACCGAAACCAAGGCGGAGGCGGGTACGAGCGCAAACCCTGGCAAGACCGCAGCCAAGACTCCGGCGGCGGATACGAGCGCCGGCCATACCAAGACCGAAACCAAGGCGGCGGCGGGTACGAGCGCAAACCCTGGCAAGACCGCAGCCAAGACTCCGGCGGCGGATACGAGCGCCGGCCTTACCGAGACCGAAACCATGGCGGAGGCGGATACGAACGTCGGCCATATCAAGACCGAAACCATGGCGGCTATGACCGTCGGCCACCACAAGGGCGGGGCGGTTTTGGCGGCAACAAGCCTTTCGGCAAACGCCCGCCGTTCAAAAGACAAGAAGATTTCCACGTCGAGATTTTGCCGAAGGCAGAGCTGCCCTCCGGCGAAGGGATGCCGCTCAACAAGTTCCTCGCTCACTGCGGCGTGGCTTCGCGCCGCAAGGCCGTCGAGTTCATCGAGCAAGGCTTGGTCACGGTGAACGGCGAAGTGGTCAAAGAACCATACTATCGCTATCAACTTGGCGATGCGGTCGCCTGCGACGGCAAGCCGCTCACCATTCAGGAACGCCAGGTGTATATCCTGCTCAACAAGCCCAAAGGAGTCATCACGACCACCGACGACGAGCATGGCCGTGCAACGGTGCTGGACATCGTTGACCCGCACATCCCGGAGCGCATCTACCCGGTCGGTCGCCTCGACCGCGACACCACTGGCCTGCTGCTGCTCACCAACGACGGCGAATTGGCCCAAAAACTCACGCACCCCAGCCACCACGTCCAAAAGCAATACCGCGTCGGCCTCGGCCACTCGGTCAGCCCACGCGACATGGACAAAATCGCCGAAGGCTTCGACCTCGACGACGGCCCCGTGCGCGTCAACTGGATTCGCTACGCCGAAGACCATCCGGGCCGCGACGTGGTCGAACTCGAAATCACGGAGGGCCGCAACCGCATCGTCCGCCGCATCTTCGAGGCATTGGGCTACGAAGTGCGCAAACTTGACCGCTTCTATTTCGCGGGTTTGACGAAAAAAGACCTCGCACGCGGCCAGTTCCGCGACCTCACCCAGCGCGAAATCATCATGCTCAAACATTTCACCGGCCATCCAAGCACTGCCCGCCCTGCCCTCGTGGCTCATGGCGATGACTCGGATGCCGATGATTTCCACGATGATATGGGCGACGAAGGGGCAAGCGACAACTGACGTTCTCTTCTGATAAAAAACACGAACGCCCGGTGGCCACTGCGCTTACCGGGCGTTCGTGTTTTTCAAAACGCCAGCCCCGCCTTGAACTCCGAGAGCAAGTGCTGCTGCCGCACATCGAAGCACTGCGGCCCAAACCAAAAATCGTCCACGCACACCCGCAGCCAGCTCTTGCCCACGCCAAATTTGTAACTCACGAAACCGTTTCGGAAAATCCGGCTTTGCAGCCCGACCACCGGCGTGGAGTGCATCTGCCGCTCGCCCGCCCAAAACCAGATGCTCTGGAAATTCCAGCCGAGGAAAAGCCCATTCAGGTTCTGGCGTTTTTTGCCCAAAAACAAGCGCGGCTCCAAGCCGCCGCCCGCGCCGAAGTAGCCATCGCTGTAAAATTGATTGGGCGTAAACTCCTCACGCACAATACTGTACGGCACCAAGCCCTCCAATTCCAGCGAGAGCGGGGCACGGCCCATCTTCATCTCAAAAGCCAGCGAGAGTCGGCCCCGCGCCCCACCCTGCTGCGGCACCAACAGCCCGAACAAGTCGAACTTGCCGAACGTGTACCGTTCCTCGTCGCAACCAAACACCGTGCAACGCATGGATTTGCCCACTTTTTTAGGCTTGAAATCGCCGAAAAGCAGCCCCGCCGACAGGCGCGGGTCGAGCACCGTGCGGCGTTCGTCGGTCGTCGCCATGTTATGAAAATTGTGGAAAACCCGGCGCGTCCGCCCGATGCCGAGGCTCGCGTCGAACCAGCCACGCCCGAAAAAACGCCGCTGTAAACCGATGCGGGCCGTGAACGTATGCTTTGAAAATTCGGTCGGGAAATTGAACCCGTCGGCCAGCAGCGAGCTCTCCGTGCGGTGGCGATATTCGAGGCTGACATAGTTCGCGCTCAGGTTGTCGGCCTGCTTCCCGTTGGCCGCACGGCGGAGCATCTCGAAGTAAAAACGCGGCTCCACGCGCTGCTCCCACACGAAATGAGGCCGGAAATAATAGCCTCTGTCGAAGCTGCGCTGAAGCCGCGCCCCGCCCACCGTGCCGACCAGTGAAAACGCGGGCGCGAGTTTCCCTTCGATGCTCAGCGAAAACGGCGTTTGGCCGCCGTACATCCCGCGCCAACCGGTGGGGCCTTCCTGTGTCCGCTCGGACGGCGGCAAAAGCGCGAGCGCGTTCCACTTCACGGCAAAGCGCGTCGGTTGGTTCGTGCCAAAAACAGGGGCCAAACGGTCAAGGGCGCGTTCGAGCGGCGGCTCGTATTCCTCTCCGAAATCCAAGTCGGGCTGGCCCCATGCCGCCGGGCACAGGGCGAGCAGCCAAAGGACGAAAACACAGTTTTTCATGCCGGAAAAATAGGGGCGGCGCGGGCTGCCTTCATCCCTGAATTTGTCAAGTACGGCGATTTTGCCCGGATTTCTGGCCCACGTTCGGAGACCTTTCGCGGACAAAACTTCATTCAAACGAGTCGAGGGCCGCACTTTTGACCAGATTCTGATATGCCCGACCTGTTTTTCGGCATACCTACGGTAATTTTGCGGCGTTCTTCGCTTTCCCAAAACCGAACCTATTCTCGACTGTTTGAGTGGGATTAAACTGATTTCTCCAAATCTGAAAAACACCGCCAGCATGGCAACCGCAAGTCTTAGACCCTTATTTTCCCTTTTGTTTATCGTCCTCATCGCGTCCGGCTTGGATGGGCAGACGGGTGTTTTCCTGCAAGGCCGCGTCGTGGACGGCGCGACGAAGGAAGGCATCCCGTTCGCCACCATCGTGGACGAAGGCAAAAAAACGGGCACCCGCAGCGACGAAAACGGCAATTTCAAAATCACTTGGGAAGTCAAAAGCGGCAAACTGAAAGTGTCGAGCCTCGGCTACAAAACGCTGGAATTCGCCGTCCCGAAGCAGGCCAACGAGGCCGTGACCATCACGCTGGAACCCGACAACCTCCTCATCCAGACCGTCACCGTCCGGCCCGACAAATACCGCAACAAGAACAACCCGACCGTCGAACTCATCAGGCGGGTCATCGCAAACCGGAAAAGCAACCGCGTCGAGGGTTTCCAATCGTACCGCGAGGAGCAGTACGAGAAGATTTTGATGGGCTTCACCAACCTTTCGGAGAAACTGAAAAACCGAAAAGTTTTCAAAAGCTGGAAGCCCCTGACCGACAACACCGACACGACCCTGCTCGGCGGCACCCGCGCCACGCCCGCTTACATCCAAGAATCGGTGCAAGATTTTTACAGCCAACGCGCCCCGAAACGCAGCAAAATCTGGGTGAAAGCCCAGCAAAAGGTCAAGTTCGAGCTGCTCGACGACGAAGGTTTTGAAAAGTACATGCGCTACCTCTACCAAGAATCGGACATCTACGACGACTATGTGGTGCTGCTGACCGACCACTTCGTCAGCCCGATTGCCGACAACGCGCCCATTTTTTACCGCTACTACCCGATTGACACGACCGAGCTGGACGGCAGCAAAATCGTGCGGCTGTCGTTTTTCCCGCGCAACAAAACCGATATGCTGCTGCAAGGCGAGCTGCACATCGCCCTCGACTCGACGTACCCCGTGACCCGCATCACTTACACCGTCAACCCGAACGTGAACCTAAACTGGGTGCGGCAGCTCGAAATGGACCAAGTGTTCAAAAAACTGTCCACCGGCAAATGGGTGCTTTCGGAGGAAAATTACATCCTCGATTTCGGGGCCTCCAAAAACGGGCTGGGGCTTTTCGGCAAACGCTACGTCTCGCACCGCAACCAAGAAATGGCCGTCCGCATCCCCGATTCGGTGTTCCAAAAATCCTACGAACTGCGCTCCATGCTGCCCGGCGCGACGCTGAAAGACAGCGTTTATTGGACGCAATCGCGGCACACAGGACTGACGCAGACAGAGGCCAATGTGTACACGGCGATGGACAGCCTGCAAAACACGATGCTGTTCAAACGCATCCTCAAATGGGGCCACATCCTGCTCACCGGCCACGTCAAGCCCACGCCGGGCATCGAAATCGGGCGCATCAACACGTTCTACTCCTTCAACCCCATCGAGGGCTCGCGGCTGCGGTTCGGGGCGCGGAGCAACCCGGATTTGAGCAAAAAATTCAATTTCGAGACCTACGTCGCCTACGGCTTCCGGGACGAACGCTGGAAATTCGGCGCGGCGGTCAACATCGCATTAGACAAAGGCCGGCCCTACAACAAGTTCCCGTACAATATGCTGCGGGTCAATTACCAACAGGACTTGCTCACGCCCGGCGTGCTCATCATCGGTACCTTCGCCCCTACGAGCCTCGCCACCTCGCTGACGCGGGGCACGAACGACCGCTTCCTGTTCCAGAAAAAATTCGTGGCACAGTACGAACGCGAGTATTACAACCACTTCTCGTACAGCGTTGGTTTCGAGCACCGCGACCTCTCGCCGCTCGGCAGCCTGACGTTCACGCCGACCGACGACCTGCTGCGCGAGGGCGCAAACGTGGTCACGGCCACCCCGTACATCCAGCTCCGCTACGCACCGGGCGAGGAATTTTACACCACCCGCGTCGGCTGGCGGCAGCGCGTCAAGTTCAACGTCATCGCGCAAGTCCGCTACTCGCGTGGGGTGCAGGGCATCGGCGGCAGCCAGTACGACTACGACGAGGTGACGGCCAGTTTTTACAAATTCACCAACCTGCCGCCGATTGGCTACAACTGGTTCTATGTGGAGGCGGGCGGCGTGTTCGGCAAAGTGCCCTACCCGCTGCTGACGGTACACCGTGCCAACCAGACTTTCGGCTACCGTTTCATGGCGTACAACTTGATGAATTTCATGGAATTCGTCAGCGACCGATATGTGGCCGTCAACATGGAGCACAACTTTTACGGCTTCTTTCTCAACAAAATCCCCCTCCTTCGCAGGCTGAAACTCCGCGAAGTGACCACTTGCAAAATCCTCTACGGCCAAATCAGCGCGCAAAACCAACCCCGCGAGGGCTCGGGTTTGTACGAATTGCCGCGCTACGCCGACGGCACCCCGCTGACTTATTCTTTGGAGCGCAAGCCATACATTGAGGCCAGCGTCGGCATTGGCAACATCTTCAAAATCATCCGGCTCGATTTGGTGCGCCGCTTCACCTACCTCGAACACCCACAGACCGTCAAATACGGCGTGCGCATCGCAGCGGCCATGCAGTTTTGAGGACGTGCGCGGAAGAATTGAAGTGTTGAAAGGGCTGTCCCGAACGACGATTGCAGATTTGCGCCAAGGCACCCCTTCAACTTTTCAACCCGCTTCGCCCCTTCAACCAGACTACCTACTGTCATCAATTATCAACTTTTAATATCATTCTATGCCACAGAAGCACAAAGTCCAGCCTCCCGTCGGCAAGTTGGGCATCCTGACCCCGGGGCTTGGGGCAGTCGCCACGACGTTCATCGCAGGCGTTATCGCCGCTCGAAAAGGGCTGGGCGCACCCATAGGCTCGCTCACGCAAATGGGCCGCATCCGGCTCGGCCAACGCACCGAAAACCGCCAACCACTCATCCGCGAGTTCGTGCCGCTGGCCGATTTGAACGACATCGCGTTCGGCGGCTGGGATATTTTTTCGGACAACGTGTACGAAGCTGCCGTCCACGCAAAAGTGCTGGACAGGTATATTTTGGAGGATTTGAAAGCCGATTTGGAGCAAATACGGCCCATGTCGGCGGTTTTTGATTCCAGCTACGTCCGCAACATCAACGGCCCGAACGTCAAAACCGGCACCTCGAAAATGGACTTGGCCGAGCAACTGATGGCCGACATCCAAAATTTCAAGTACGAAAACAACTGCGAGCGGCTCGTCATGGTCTGGTGCGCCTCCACCGAAGCCTACACCGAGGCGAGCGAAGTCCACGCCAGCATCGAAGCCTTCGAGGCAGGGCTGCGGGCGAGCGACCCACGCATCGCGCCCTCGCAGATTTATGCCTACGCCGCCATCCGCTGCGGCGTGCCGTTCGCCAACGGTGCCCCGAACCTGACCTGCGACATCCCCGCGTTGCTCGCCCTCGCCAACCAACTCAGCGTGGCCATCGGCGGCAAAGACTTCAAAACGGGCCAAACTTTGATGAAAACCATCGTCGCGCCGGGCCTCAGCGCACGGGCTTTGGGCGTGCGTGGCTGGTTCAGCACTAACATCCTCGGCAACCGCGACGGCGAAGTGCTGGACGCGCCCGAAAATTTCAAGACCAAAGAAGTCTCGAAAGGCAACGTGCTCGAAGGCATCTTCAACGCCGACCTCCAACCCGACCTCTACGGCGAGCTCTACCACAAAATCCGCATCAACTACTACCCGCCGCACGGCGACAACAAGGAAAGCTGGGACAACATTGACATCTTCGGCTGGCTCGGCTACCAGATGCAAATCAAAATCAACTTCCTGTGCCGCGACTCGATTCTGGCCGCGCCGATTGTGCTGGACTTGGCCCTGTTCCTCGATTTGGCGCAGCGTTCGGGCATGGCCGGCATCCAAGAATGGCTCTCGTTCTACTTCAAGGCCCCGCAGACCAAGCCGGGCTTGGAGCCTATCCACGACATTTTCAAGCAGCTGCACAAGCTCGAAAACACCCTCCGCTACCTGATGGACGAGACGCTCATCACCCACCTCGGGCTCGACTATTATGAAGACGAACCTGAATTGGGCTAAGGCCGTCGCCACCGTCGGCGGAGCCGGGCTGCTGCCCGTCGCGCCGGGCACTTGGGGCGCAGCGGTCGGCGCGGTCGTGTTGCTACCCTTTTTGGGCAAAAACGGACTCGATATTTTCCCCATTTTGCTGGCTGCGACCGCCGCGCTGACTTGGTTCGGCGCGGCGGTCGCCCGCAAATTGGAACCCGAATGGGGCGACGACCCCAAGCCTTTCGTGCTCGACGAGCTCGTCGGGATGTGGGTCAGCCTGCTCGGCCACACATTGACGGGCACGAACCTGCTGCTGGGCTTCCTGCTTTTTCGCATGTTCGATATTTGGAAACCGCTCGGCATCCGGCGTTTGGAAAACGTCCCGCGCGGCTGGGGCGTGATGCTCGACGACGTGGGCGCGGGCCTGCTGGCCAACGCGCTGCTCTGGCTGGTTTGAACCGAAAGCCGAAAAACGCCGAGCGAAAAAGCCCCCTGCCCCACCCGCGACATCCAGCGACCGCGCCAATTTTTTGCGCGGCAACCGTACTTTTGAAACCAAAAAAGCGGCCATGCAACAACTCATCCTGAACATCAAAGACGAAAGCCAACTGCCGTTCCTGACCGAACTGCTGGCGCATTTCGATTTTGTCGAGGTGCTGAAACCCCAAAATGGCAACGGCCAAAAACGACGCAAGCGCAAACTCACGGCAGCCGAACAGGAATTCGTGGACGGCCTGAAACAAGCCCTCCGCGAGGTAGAGCTGCACCAACAAGGGAAAATCCAATTGAAAACCCTTCGAGAAGTCTTGGCCGAATTATGAAAACAAAACCCACCCTGAGCTTCGTCCGCAAGCCGAAACGGCTCGCCCAAAAATATCCTTCCTTGAAACAAGAAATCGCGGAACTGAATGGCCTGCTGGAACTGGCCGGGCTTGGGCCGACGGAATGAACACGCAGCCACAAGCCCCCGTTTTGTGCCGACCGGCTGCCTTTCGTCGGTTTGCCCGCCGGGGCTTCGCAACAAATTCCCCAACTTTGCCCTTTCAAACGGTTGCCGATTAGCGGCAGACGGTTGAGGGCGCAGGGAGAAAACAGTTTCTCTTGCTCGCCGTCAACCCTCCTCCGTCAACCGTCAACCGTCAACCGCTTCAAGCATGAATTTGACATTCCAATATCCCGCGTGGTTCCTCATTTTTTGCGCCCTGCTGGGCTTGGGCTACGCCGCGCTGCTCTATTTCCGCGACACGACTTTCCGCGAAAACGCCCCGAATCTGCACCGTTGGCTCGCCGCGCTGCGCTGGCTGGCCGTGACGATTTTGAGCGCGTTACTGCTGTCGCCGCTGCTCAAAAGCATCCAAACCGAGACGAAAAAACCCGTCGTCGTGCTGGCGCAAGACCAGTCCGAATCGGTGGCCGCCGACCTCGCCGGGCAAAACTTGGAGCAGTACAAACAGGATTTTGCCGCGCTAAAAAACTCGTTGTCAGATGATTACGAGGTGCACGAACTGGCGTTCGGCGATGCCGTGCGCGAGGGCGTGGACTTCAATTTCACGGACAAAGTGACCAACCTCAGCGAACTCATGCAGTCGGTCTATGACTTGTACGGGGCGCAAAATCTGGGTGCGGTCGTCGTGGCTTCCGACGGTGTTTACAACGAAGGTTCTAACCCGGCTTACTCCTCCGCGCCGCTCGTTGCGCCCATTTTCACGGTCGCGCTGGGCGACACGACGGCCAAAAAAGACCTGCTCGTGAAGCGGGTTTTCCACAACAAAATCGCCTATTTGGGCGACAAATTCAGCATCCAGATTGACGTGGCGGCCACCAACTGCGCGGGCGCACAGACGGTTCTGACTGTCGGGAAAGTCGAGGGCGACCAAGTGCGGCAACTCACGTCCATCCCGATTTCGGTGGCGGGCGGCGATTTTTTCACGACAAAAGAGGTGCAATTGGAGGCCGACCGGGCGGGCGTGGCGCAATACGTCGTCGCGCTGGCGAAAATCCCCGGCGAGGCTTCGGCCACGAACAACACCCGCGAGATTTTTATTGATGTGCTTGATGCCCGCCAAAAAATCCTGCTGCTCGCCAACAGCCCGCACCCAGATTTGAGCGCGTTGCGGCAGACGTTGGAGCTGAACAAAAACTACCAAGTGACCGTCGCCAACGTCGGCGCGCCGGGCTTGGATGTGGCGAAATTTGACTTTGTGGTGCTGCACAATTTGCCCTCGGCGGCTAACGACATCGGCGGCATCCTGAACACGCTGAACGAACGCCGTATCCCGCGCCTGTTCATCGCCGGCACGCAGACCAAGTTTTCCGCACTGAACGCCGCCCAAAGCTTGGTCACGATGCAAAGCGACGGCCAACAAACCGATGACGTGCAGGGCAAAGTCGTGCCGCAGTTCGCCTCGTTCACGCTCGACCCGCGCATCGCCGAGGAACTGCCGCGCTTCAATCCCGTGATTTGCCCGTTCGGCAATTTCGCGGCGACCGCGCAGGCGCAGGTGATTTTGAAAAAACGCATCGGCAAGGTGGACACCGACCAGCCGCTCTTGGTCGTCGGCGAATCGAACGGCATCAAAACGGGCGTTTTCACAGGCGAGGGCCTCTGGCGTTGGCGGCTGTTCGACTACCTGCAACACTCGAATCAGGAGATTTTTGACGAGCTTTTCGGCAAAACCGTGCAGTACCTCTCGCTCAAAGAGGACAAGCGCAAATTCCGGGTGACGCTCGACAAGAACATTTTCAACGAAAACGAACCCCTCATCTTCGGCGCGGAACTGTACAACGACAACTACGAACTCATCAACGACCCCGATGCCGCGCTGGTCATCAAAAACCGCGAGGGCCGGGAGTTCACCTACACCTTCAACAAATTGGGGCGGGCGTACACCCTGAACGCGGGCATCCTGCCGACGGGCAACTACACTTTCCGCGCCACGACGAATTTCAACGGCCAAAGCCTCCAATACGAAGGCCAATTCAGTGTGCGGCCCATCCAGCTGGAACTGTTCGAGACGACCGCCAACCACGCCGTGCTGCGCCAACTGAGCCAAAAATTCGGCGGCGAAACGGTCGGCCCCGCGCAAATCGCCACGCTGGCCGATAAAATCAAGGCCCGCGAGACCATCAAACCCGTCATCTACGAGACGGCCAAGACGCAATCGGTCATCAACCTGAAATGGATTTTCGCGCTGCTGCTCCTGCTGCTCTCGGCGGAGTGGTTTTTGCGGCGGTACTTCGGGGCGTATTGAGTTGCGCTTGCATGGGGCTGGAAATGACACCGCCCGTCAGTGGTTGCTGACGGGCGGTGTTTTTATGCACACTACCGGACATTTTTGTTCAACACAGAGACACAGGTTCTACAGATTGATGAGTGTTTTTCAATCAAAAATTATGTCTCTTTACCTCTGTGTTGAACAAAAATGTCCGGTGGTAATATTAACGCCCACAAACCACAAAATCTTCCGATAGGAAAATTATCGCCTCTCAAAAGCCTCGGCGGGCCATATTTCTGGGCCGTGTCGGCATTACCTTTGTCAAATCAAACTTCTGGCCCATGCTCGACGGCAATCTTAGCCATTCCCACACGCCTCAACTAAACTTGCGCAGCCTCCCAGCCGTGTCGTTGGAGCTGCGCCTGTCGCGCAGCCTGAGCCAAGCTGAATTTCGGGATTTTTGTGCCGAAAACCGCGATTTGCGCGTCGAACAAGACAAGAACGGAAAACTCATCATCATACCACCAGTTGATTACGAGGGCGGGATTGCCGAAAGCGAGGCATTTGGTCAACTTTACATTTGGGCAAAAGCGCACAAAACCGGGCAAGTTTTCAGCCCAACGACAGGCTTCAAACTTCCCGACGGCTCCACCCGTTCTGCGGACGGGGCCTTCGTCTCGCCAGAGCGATTGGCTGCCCTCGCCCCCGAAGACCGCAAGCAGTTTCCGCGCCTCGTGCCCGATTTTGTGATTGAGGTGCGTTCAAACAGCGACCGGCTAAAAACATTGAAGAAAAAAATGACCGACACTTGGCTCAAAAACGGTGTCCGGTTGGCTTGGCTCATTGACCCACAAAACCAAAAAGCCCACGTTTACCGCCCCGGCGGCTCCGAAACGGAAATCGCCAATTTCGACGGCGAACTGTCTGGCGAAGAGGTTTGCCCCGGTTTCGTGCTCGATTTGCGGCTCTTCAAAAAGTAAGCGCACGCTCCAGAATTTCAGGAAGGGTCTATGAAATTGCAGGAGCGATGCCATATTTCTCCGTGCCGTGCCAGCCTTACCTTTGTCAAATCAAAACCACATCCAGCAATGAGCGCACTTGATGTTAAACTGCTGATTTACCGCGATTTAGAAAGCCTCCCGGCCAATGTCATGCTCGAATTGCATGGCTTGATTCGGGATTTTCTTGCCCAAAAACAACAGCCCAAACCCAAAGTAAAAAAACGCCAGTTCGGGAGCCTCAAAGGCATGGTGGCATACATGGCACCTGATTTCGACGCGCCGTTGGAAGATTTCAAAGATTATATGTGATGCCTGCTCGACACCCACGCGCTCATCTGGTTTTTAGAAGGCGACAACCAGCTATCGCCCAAAGCTCGTGCTGTCATTGCCGACCCAGCGAATAGGATATTCGTGAGCATCGCATCGTTTTGGGAAATCGCTATAAAAGTCAGCATCGGCAAATTGAATTTGACCATTCCGCTCGCCAGCATCATTGAGCGCACCATAGAAGAAGACATCACGATTCTGCCCATAGACCTCCCTCATGTCTTGAAAATTCTTGACTTGGAGCAGCATCACCGCGACCCATTTGACAGAATCATCATCGCATTGGCTATTTGCGAAGGCTTTGATGTTGTCAGCAGGGATGAGGTTTTCAAGGATTATCCCGTGAACATACTTTGGTGAACCTTGTCCCTCGACAAATGCCAAATCGGATTATTCCCCACCTCACAGCACCTCCCCCACCACAAAAATGCTCCCGATGACCACCACCAAATCGCCCGGCGCGGCGGCGCGGCGGGCGGCGCGCAGGGCATTTTTCACGGAGGAATACGCTCGCCCGTGCAGCCCGAACTCGGTGGCCATGTCGCGCAAAATGGGTGCGTCGAGGCCGCGCGGGATGTCGGCTTTGGCGAAAAAATAGCGGGCATTTGTCGGGAAAAGCGGCAGCACGCCGCGCACGTCTTTGTCGTTCACAAAGCCCGTGACGACGTGCAACCGATTGAATGTCAACGCATTGATTTTGGCGAAAGCCTCGCGCAGCCCGGCCTCGTTGTGGGCACTATCGCAGAGCACCGTCGGGTTTTCGCCAATGACCTGCCAGCGGCCCATGAAACGGGTCAGCCCCCGCAAGTGGCGCAAGCCTTCACGGATGGCCGCCTCGCCGACGAGCGGCGGCTGTTGCCCTTTGCCCGAAGGCGGTCGGCGGCGGCGCAAATCCTCCGGCGTGAAGCCCCAAGCGTTCAGGATTTCGATGGCTTGCAGCGCGGTCGCCAAGTTTTTGGCTTGATATGGCCCGCTGGCTTCCAATTCGAGGTCGGTCAAATACGGCTCGCCGTTTTTGCGGAATACATCGTAAGTGGTTGATTGCCAGTTTGTTTGCGCCTTTTCGACGACGCTGAAATTGGCCTGTGCCGAATGGACGGGGGTCATGCACTCGGCGGCCACCGCCCGGAAAACGGGCATCGTTTCGGGCTGCTCCTCGCCGACGACAACGGGCGAACCGGGCTTGATGATGCCCGCTTTTTCGAAGGCGATTTTCGGCAAGGTGTCGCCGAGCATGGCCATGTGGTCGAAACTGATGTTCGTGATGACCGAGACGAGCGGCGGCGGCAACACGTTCGTGCTGTCCAAACGCCCGCCGAGACCGACCTCCACGACGGCCACGTCCACCCGTTTGCGGGCGAAATGGTCGAAGGCCATGCCGACGCACATTTCAAAAAAAGAGGGCTGGATGGCCTCCAATGCCGGGCGGTTAAGTGCCACAAAATCAACGACTTCGCGCTGCGAAATGTACCGACCGTTGACCTTGATGCGCTCCCGGAAATCCTTGTAATGCGGGCTGATATAGAGGCCGACTTTCAGCCCGGCAGCCTGCAACATGGCGGCCAAGAAATGGCTCACGGAGCCTTTGCCGTTCGTGCCCGCGACGTGGAGCGTCGGGAATTGGAGGTGCGGATTGCCCAAGTGGCCGCAGAGCGCGATGGTGTTCGTCAGGTCTTTTTTGAAGGCCGCCGGGCCGATGCGGTGGTACATCGGCAGCTGGGCGAAGAGATAATCGAGCGTCTCCCGATAGGTCATAGTTGTTGAAAATCAGGCAGTTGTGGCCGGTTGGATAGGGCGTGTTGGATGATGCCCCACACCCGTTCGCGTTCTTCGCCGATGATGGGCAGGCGCGGCGGGCGCACGTTTTCGGTGCCGAGTCCGGTGGCGACCTCCGCCAATTTGATGTATTGCACGAGTTTCGGGTGGATGTCGAGTTCCAAAAGCGGCATGAACCAACGGTAAATTTCGAGTGCCTCGGCCACGCGCCCGGCCCGGACGAGGCGGAAAATCGCCACCGTTTCGCGCGGGAAAGCGTCCACCAGCCCGGCCACCCAGCCGTCCGCGCCCGCGACGAGGCTTTCGAGCGCGAGCGTGTCCACGCCGCAGAGGATTTTGAAGCGGTCGCCGAAGCGGTTTTTCATGCGGGTCACGTTCGAGATGTCGCGGGTGCTTTCTTTGACGGCCTGCACCGTCGGCCACGCGGCCATTGCCTCGAACATATCGAGCGTCACCTCGATTTTGTAATCCACCGGGTTGTTGTAAATCATAATCGGCAGCGGCGTGGCCTCCGCGACGGCCCGGAAATAGGCCAGCGTCTCGCGGTCGTCGGCGCGGTAGCGCATGGGCGGGAGCAGCATCAGGCCCGACGCGCCGCATTTTTCGGCCTCTTGTGCCGCCGCGACTGCCGCCCGCGTGGTCTGTTCGGCGATGTTCATCACGACCGGGATTTGCCCGGCCACTTGCCCGACGGCAAAGCGGACAAGCGCGTATTTCTCGTCATTGGCGAGGCTGCTGGCCTCGCCGAGCGTGCCACCGAGCACGATGCCGTCCGCGCCTGCGGCCAGCTGGGCGGCCAAGTTTTTGGCAAAAACCGGGAAATCCAGCGCGTCCGAATCGGTGAACGGCGTGGTCAGGGCGGGATAAACGCCCGTCCAAAGGGGCGAGGCGGCGGGTGCGGAAGTCAATGTCGAACTCATAGTTGGGCGTGGTGGTGAATTGCCCGCAAACATACACACCGGGTTTTGTCGGCAATGCTTGTTTGCCGCAAGCGCAGGTTAAGTGTTGCTGCCCAACGCGCCGTACACTGTTTTTGAAACGGCTTCGATGACCTGCGGGAGTTTGGCCACGACCTTGCCGCGCGTCATGACGACCAGAACGTACGGCGTACCGTTGAGGTAAACCACCCCGGCCTCGTGCAGCTCGTGCTGGATTTTGTTGCCGCCTTCGCCAAACTTGTGGAAAAGCCGCGTCCCCGCCGGGAAGCCGCTGCGGAAACCTTTGTCAAAATCGCATTGGCTCATCAGGCTCGCGGCAAATTCGGAATCCTGCTCGCTCAGGTAGGTGGCGTTGAAAATGGCCCGCAGGAAAACCGCGTAATCTTTGGCGGTCATGTGGAAATTGGGGCCTGAGAACAAATCGGGCTTGGGCAGGCCAAGGTCGGTGAACACGCGCTCGACCGTCGGGATGTCCACCCGGTCGTTGATGATGGCCGTCGCGTTGTTGTCGGAGTAGGCGATGACGTAGCGGAGGAGTTCGCGCAGGGTGTAGGTCTGGCCGAAAGTGATGCTTTTCGTGGCGAAAGTCTGGCGCGGGGGCCTGATGCCGTCGGGCAGTTTGGCGACGAACGGGCGGTCGAGCAGGCCGGGGTCGCGTTCTGCCATTCGGAAATAGGCCATCATCACGGGCACTTTTATCAGGGAGCTGGGCTGGTATTGCAGTTTTTCGTTCACGCAGATCCACTCGCTGTGCGCCATGTCGCGCAGGTAAACAGAGGCATCTGTGAGTGTGCCGTCGTTTTTGAAGTCGTCCAGCACTTCGGCAATTTGTTGGCGCAACGGCTCCAGCCGCATCGACTGGCACGGCGATTCGACGTACATCAATGGCTGGATAAGGTTGGTGTTCGTGCGGCGCACCGAGTGCGGCGGGCAAGGGTCGCCGCTGGCAGCGGGGTCGGGCGGCGCGATGGTCGGGCGGGCGCGGAGGAGCGGATAGGCAAGCGCAACAGCCAGCGGCAACAGCACAAGCAACCAGTAAATCGAGATTTTTTTGTGGGCAAGGGCAGCCGTCCGCGCAGGGTTTTGTGATGTTTGGTTCATGTATTTTTTCTCAGACATGAGGCATTGAATGGTTTGGTGTCAACTTGAATTTATTAGTGGCATTGCAGCCAGATGAAGCATTGAGTGCGGCCCGTTCAGGTATTGCTGCCGAGCGCGTCGTTCACGGCCTTGGCAACGGATTGGATGACCTTCGGGAGTTTCTGGACGGATTTGCCCCGCGTCATCACGACCAATAGATACGGCGAGCCATTGAGGTACACCACGCCGGCCTCGTGCAGCTCGCCCCGGTTTTGGTCGCCGCCTTCGCCGAATTTGTGGAAAAGCCGCGCGTTCGCCGGGAACACCTGCCGGAAGCCCTTGTCGAAATCGCACTGGCTCATCAGGTCGGCGGCAAATTCCGAGTCGGTCTCGCTCAGGTAGGTCGCGTTGAAAATGGCCCGCAGGAACACCGCGTAGTCTTTGGCCGTCATGTAAAAACTGCTCTTGTCGAAGAAGTTGAACTTGGACAGGCCGAGGTCGGTGAACACGCGCTCGACGGTCGGGATGTCCACATAATTATTGGTGATGACCGTCGCCGTGTTGTCCGAATAAGAGATGACGTAGCGCAGCAGCTCGCGGAGCGTGTACGTCTGGCCGAGCGTGATGCTTTTGGAACCGAAAGTCTGGGGTATGGGAGCGGTGCCGCTCGGCAGTTGGGCCACGATTTTCGCGTCGAGCAGGCCCGGAGTACGCTCGGCCATGCGGCAAAAGGCCATCATCACGGGCACTTTTATCAGAGAACTGGGCTGGAATTGCAGTTTTTCGTTCACGGCAGTCCACTCGTTGCGCTCCAAATCTTCCAAGTACACGGATGCTTCCGTGACGGTGCCGTCGTTTTTGAAACCTGCCAACACCTCGGCAATTTCTTGCCGGAGCGGGTCGAGGCGCGTGGAAAGGCAGGGCGTTTCGACAGCGGTGAGTGGCCGGATGAGTTTGCGGTCGTTTCGGCGGACGGGGTGTGGCGGGCAGGTGTCGCCGCTGAGGGCCGGGCCTTGGATTTTGACGGACGATTGTTTGAGGAAAAAAGGCGACGGAATGGCTATCGCCAAAGCCACCAACACAAGGAGCCAAAAAGCCGGGATTTGTTTTTGAAGCAGCGCAAAGCGGGAGGCAGGCGGCGGGGTGTTTTCGGGCGGATTATTGGCGGGTTGGTTCGCGTTCTTTTTGCTGGACATACGTTTTGAATTGGCTGGTACTCGGAAAAAACATTGCCTGCTAAACAGCAGGCAGCCCGCCCTCCATTGCCCGCTTTGCCAACTATAACCCGCCATTGCCACTATTGGGCAAACCATATTTATGTCATTTTTTCTTCCGCCCAACATTGTAACGCTCCGCAGCCAGCGATTGAAAAACACCTAATTTCGCCCGCTTTTCAAACCAAAAATTTTCTGAATCCATGAAGTTTCGCAAACCGACGTTCGCGGTGCCCGCCGGGATTGGCTTGGCACTCTTGCTGTTTTTTGCTTGCCAAAATTCCGGCGACAAAACCGCCGACAGCACGGCGGCCCCGACCGACAAAATCATCCTCGATTCCTTCGCCGACCTCCAAATCCTGCGCTACGAACTGCCCGGCTGGGACCAGCTCGACCTGCGCCAGAAAACCCTGATTTACTACCTCTCGGAGGCCGCGCTGGCCGGGCGCGACATCATCTACGACCAGCACTGCAAGCACAACCTCGCCATCCGCAAGACCATCGAGGCCATATTCAACAGCCCCAAGACCGATAAAAAAAGCCCGGAATGGCCCAAATTCGAGGAGTACGCCAAGCGCGTTTGGGTCTCCAACGGCATCCACCACCACTACAACGAGACGAAAATCCTGCCCACGTTTTCGCAGGATTACTTCATCCAACTCGTCAACAGTTGCGATCCGAAAGCCCTGCCGCTCGTCGGCAACGACAAGCCCAACAACCTGTTGGCCAAGCTCATCCCCGTCATGTTCGACCCCGAAATCATGGCCAAACGCACCAACAAAGAGGAAGGCATGGACATCGTCGCCACCTCGGCGGTCAATTTTTACGAAAACTGCACCGCCGCCGATGTGGACACTTTTTACCAGCGAAAAATCAGGGCCGCAGGCGAAAACGCGCCCATGTTCGGCCTCAACTCCAAGCTCATCAAATTGCCCGACGGCGAGTTCCAAGAAATGGTCTGGCGCGCCGGGCAGGGCAACATGTACGGCACGGCCATCGAAAAAATCGTCTTTTGGCTCGAAAAAGCCGTGCCTTTTGCCGAGAACGAACAGCAGAAAACCGCCATCCTGAACCTCATCGAATACTACCGAACCGGCGACCTCAAAAAATTCGACAACTACAACATCGCGTGGGTGCAGGACAAGACCAGCTCGGTGGACTTTATCAACGGCTTTATCGAAGTCTATCACGACCCGGTGGGCTACAAAGGCGATTACGAGGCGATGGTGCAGTACAACGACCCCGACGCGACAAAAAAAATGGCCGTCGTCAGCGAGCACGCCCAGTATTTCGAGGACAACTCGACCATCCAAAAAGAGCACAAAAAAGACACGGTGAAGGGCGTTTCGTACCGCGTCATCAATGTCGCCATGGAAAGTGGCGACTGCGCCCCCAGCACCCCCATCGGCGTGAACCTGCCCAACTCGAACTGGATCCGGGAGCTCGGCTCCAAGTCCGTGAGCCTCAACAACATCGAGGATGCGTACAACAAAGTCGGCGGCTCGCTCGCCACGCAGGAGTTCGCCAACGACCCAGAGGAAATCGAAAACGCCCAGAAATACGGCGCGGCTTGCGGCAAGATGCACACGGCCCTGCACGAGGTCATCGGACACGCTTCGGGCAAGATGAACCCCGGCGTGCCGGAGCCGAACGTGACCCTGAAACAGTATTCGGCCACATTGGAAGAAGCCCGCGCCGACCTCGTGGCCCTCTATTTTATGCCCGACCCGAAGCTCGTCGAGTGGGGCCTGTTGCCCGATGCCAATGCCTTCAAGGCCGAGTACGACAACTACATCCGCAACGGCCTCGTACAACAGCTGCGCCGCATCCCGCCCGGCGCGGACTTGGAGGAAGACCACATGCGGAACCGCCACCTCGTGGCCGCTTGGGCCTTTGAAAAAGGCGCGAAGGATGGCGTGATTGCCAAAGAAACCCGCGACGGCAAACTTTACTACGACATCCGCGACTACGCCAAACTGCGCGAGCTGTTCGGCCAGCTGCTTCGTGAAATCCAGCGCATCAAATCCGAGGGCGACTTCAAATCGGCCAAAGCCCTCGTCGAAACCTACGGCGTGAAAGTGGACGCGGAACTCGTCAAACAGGTCAAGGCCCGCTATGCGAAGCTGCCGACCAAGCCGTTCAGCGGCTTCGTGCAGCCGAAATTGGTGGCCGTCAAGGACGCAAGCGGCAACATCAAGGACGTGAAAGTGGAAATCGAGACCGATTTCGTGCAGCAAATGCTGCGCTACGGGCGGGAGTATTCGTTTTTGCCGGTGTATAATTGAAGTCGGTGATGTTGCCAATTCCGCCCTAAAAACCTTGCTTTCCCAAATCGGGAAAAATCTAACTTTGCCAGATGCGAATCATCACCCAAAAGAAGCTGGAAGCGTTTTGCGAATCCTATCCGGACGCGGCGATTTCGCTGAAATTTTGGCACGATGTCGTCAAACAAAGCACTTTCGCCTCGCCACAAGAGGTCATTGCTGTTTTCAACACCGCCGATTTTGTCGGCAACAACCGCATCGTTTTCAACATCGCCCAGAACAAGTACCGGCTGGTCGTGAAATTTGAGTTTCACTCGAAGGCACAGCTGGCCTTCGTCCGGTTCATCGGTACGCACAAAGAATACGACGCTATCGAGGACATAAAAAATATTTGAACATGCCAAATCCCGCGCTCCACCACATCCAAATAGCCCCGCTGACCGACGAGGCATCCTACCAAAGTGCTTGCGACCTTGTCGAAACACTGATGGACATGGGCGAGTTGGAAAGCCCCGACGAGGCATCGCAGCGACTCGCCTATCTGGACGCATTGGCAACCCTGATAGACGCATACGAGGCCAAAAACTTCAAGTTCAACCAAATCGAATTGACGCTCGTGCAAGTCATCGAACAGGCTTTGGAGCAACTGAACCTGACAAAAAAAGACCTCGCCAAGATGCTCGGCTCGAACCGTGTGACCGAGATTTTTAGTGGCAAACGCGACCTTTCGATGGCGCAGGTTCGTATTTTGAGTCGCCAGCTGCACATCCCAACCGACTTGCTGATTTTCAGCAAACGTGTGGCTGCTTGACCGCAGCGAAAGTTGTTCCCCGTATCCACAAAAAAGCGCCGCGGGGGGGGCCCGCCGACGCTTTCGTTTTTCCAGATAACACGCTGAAAATCAGCGGACAAAGAGCAGTTCGCGGTATTTCACGAGCGGCCAGTATTGGTCGTCCACGATGGATTCGAGGTCGTCCACGGCGGCGCGGATGGCCTCCATTTGCGGCTTGGCTTCGTGGCAGAAAATGCCTGCCTCCTCGCGGATGTCGCTGGTGTGGTGGGCTTTCTCGAAGGCGGCTTCGAGCGCGGCGACTCCGGTGCGGACGGCTCGCACGTCGGCCACGAGGCGGGCGAGGATTTCCTTCGAGTACGCTGCCGCGTCGTCCATGCCGATGTTCTGCAAGGAGGCGATGTTGTCGGCCAACTCCGTTTGATAGCGGAGCACGGCGGGCATGACGTAGGTGTTCACGAGTTCGAGCAGGGCTTTGGCCTCAATGTCGAGTTTGGTCACGTAGCCGTGCAGCTGCACCGCGAAAAACGCCTCCAACTCGGCCTTGCCCATCACGCCGGATTTGCCGTAGAAATCCTGCGCCAGTTTGGTGCCGAGCACGTCGAGGGCTTCGGGCGTGTTGGCGTGGTTCGAGAGGCCGCGCTGGGCAGCCTCGGCTTTCCACTCGTCGGAGTAGTTGTTGCCCTCGAACAGGATTGGCTTCGATTTGCGGATGCAGCTTTTCAGCACCGAGAGGATGGCCGCCTCTTTTTCCGTGCCTTTGGCGATGAGCTTGTCCACGTCGGCCTTGAATTCCATGAGTTGTAGGCCCATCATGGCGTTCATCACGGTCATCGGGCCGGCGCAGTTTTGCGAGGAGCCGACGGCGCGGATTTCAAATTTGTTGCCCGTGAACGCGAACGGCGAGGTGCGGTTTCGGTCGGTGTTGTCCATTTCGAGGTTCGGCAGCTTGGAAATCAGATCCAATGCCCGCTTCACTTCTTGGCCGTCGGCGTTTTTGCCGTTGGCGATTTGGTTCAAAAGGCGGCTCATCGCGTCGCCGATGAACACCGAGATGATGGCCGGCGGAGCCTCGTTCGCGCCCAAGCGGTGGTCGTTGCCGGCGTGTGCGATGCTGGCGCGGAGCACGTCGGCGTATTTGTAAACCGCCGTGATGGTGTTGACGAAAAAGGTCAGGAAGCGCAGGTTGGTGCCGGGGTTTTTGCCGGGCGAAAGCAGGTTCACGCCCGTGTTGGTGCCCATGCTCCAGTTGTTGTGCTTGCCGGAGCCGTTGATGCCCGCGAAGGGTTTTTCGTGGAGCAGCACGCGGAGTTTGTGGCGGCGGCTGACGCGCTCCATCAAGTCCATGAGCAACTGGTTGTGGTCAACGGCGACGTTGATTTCCTCGAAAATCGGGGCCACCTCGTACTGCGCCGGGGCCACCTCATTGTGGCGCGTGCGGACGGGGATGCCCAATCGGTGGCTCTCCGTTTCCAAATCGCGCATGAACGCATACACACGCTCCGGGATGGAGCCGAAATAGTGGTCTTCCAATTGTTGGTGTTTGGCAGCGGGGCGACCCAAGAGGGTGCGGCCCGTCTGCACCAAATCCGGGCGAGCGCAGAACAGCGCGTCGTCCACCACGAAATATTCCTGCTCCCAGCCGAGCGTGGCCGTGACCTTGTTCACGTTCTCGTCGAAGAGTTGGCAAACCGGCACAGCGGCTTTGTCCAAGAACGACTGCGAGCGCAGCAGCGGCAGCTTAAAGTCCTGAGCCTCACCGGAATAGGTGACAAAAATGGTCGGGATGCAAAGCGTTTTGCCGTCGCCGACTTCCATCAAAAACGCCGGGCTGCTGGGGTCCCAAACCGTGTAGCCACGCGCCTCGAACGTGCTGCGGAGGCCGCCGCTGGGGAACGACGAGCCGTCCGGCTCCTGCTGCACCAACGCGCCGCCCGTGAACTCCTCAATGACGCGCCCGTCGTGGGTCATCGTGAAAAACGAGTCGTGTTTTTCGGCGGTTTTGCCCGTCAGCGGCTGGAACCAGTGGGCAAAGTGGGTGCAACCTTTGTCCTGCGCCCATTTTTTCATGCCTTCGGCCACCGTGTCGGCGATGTCGCGGTTGAGTTTTTGGCCGCTCTGGATGGCCGCTTTCAGGCTCAGGTAGGCATTTTCGGAGAGGTACTTTTTCATGGCATCCTCGCCGAAGACGTTTTCGCCGAAATACGAGGCGATGGTCTCGTGCGCCGCATCCGCGAACGACGGAATTGGGTCGAGGCGGTTCTCGATGGTTTGAAGGGCATTGAAACGGGTAACTGACATTGGTTTGACCAGTTTTATGTGAAAAATTTGTGTGAGATGTGTGCGCGGGACGGGGCGACGGGTCGGGGAAATTTATGCTTGCGGATTCGGCGAAATTGTTTTTTAAAAATTCTGCACATTTAAATTTTTACTTCTTTAAAAAATTTTAAAAACCAAAAATCGCAGAATCAAAAAACAAAAACGCGGGTTTGATTTTACTTACAAAACCGCTGTTTTTCGCAGTTTTAAAATCCGAACCCTTCCAACTGGGCGCAAAGGTCAACTTAATTTCCACGAAAAAAATAACCCAAAAATGGTAGAAAGTGGTTTTTGGAGGGATTTTTCAGCCTTGTTAAGCAATCAGTGCCCGGAATTTCGGCTTAGAATAATGTTCTGAGCCGCCGTGTCGCCAAATTTTGATTTTGACAGCGCACATTTTTCAAAACTCCTGACCTTCGCCGCATGAAAAAAGAAGTGGTTTTGTTGGCAAGCCTCGCATTTGTCGCAATGATTGGCAGGGCACAGAACGGCAGGACGGTGGTGCAGCAGCCCGTCAGCTGGACGGGCTACATCAACAGCCTCCGGCTCGCGCCAAAGTGGACGCTCTCGTCGGAGGCGCAAATCCGTTTTTTCCTTTCGCCGGTGGCGCAACACCTGTGGGCGGTGCGTTTTCGGGCGTACCGGAGCCTCGGCCGTGGCTGGGACGTGGCACCGGGCTTTGCCCGCTTCGTCAACCTCCGCAACACGCCGGAGGCCGCTGCCCTGCCCGTGCCCGAACTGCGCCCGATGGCCGAGCTGAACCAACGCCAGCCGTTCGGTGCCCGCTGGCTGGCGCACCATCGGTACATGGCCGAGGCCCGTTTTTTCCGAAAAACAGCCAACGGCGCACTTGCGCTGGGGTACAATTTCAACTGGCGGTTCCGATATCGGTTGGGCTTGGATTTCGATGTCTGGCGCGGGAAAAAACGGCTCGACCCATTGAAAATCAGGCTGTTCGACGAACTCATGGTCAACGCCGGAAAAAGCGTGGGCAGCAGTTTTTTTGACCAAAACCGCGTGTTTGCCGGGCTGCAAATCCCGCTCGCGCACGAACTGAACCTCGAAGCCGGTTACCTGCGGATGTTCCAGCAGCAGCGCAACAGCGACAACTTTTTCGACCGCCACATCTGGCGGCTCACGTTCCTGCACCGCGTGGACGTGGCGGGGCGGACGGATTGAGCGCGAACCAAAACGCCCGTCCGCAGTTTTGGCAGAAGGTTCGCGCCGCGACATTTGACCGCCATTGTGCCAATCGCTGGCAGGCGGGCGGGCCGCACGGCCGTAGTTTTGAGCCAAAATTTCTTTCTGTCATGCAAAAACACATCATCACATTCCTGTTCGCCGCACTTGCGGGTGGCCTTTCGGCCCAAACGCTCGCCAAGAAGTACATCCTCATCGAGCATTTCACCAATTCGCGCTGCTCCATCTGCGCCAGCCGCAACCCGGCGTTTTACAACACCATCAACCAGTACCCGAACGACATCCATCACCTGAGCATCCACCCGCCCGTGCCTTATGTCAATTGTGCGCTGTACCAGCACAACAAGACCGACAACGAGGCCCGCGCCAACGTGTACGGCATCGCCGGCACGCCCGTGCTGGCCATCAACGGCGTGGAACAAGCACCGGGCAGCCCGCTCATCTCGGCCACCACGATTCAATCCAACCTGAACAAAACCAGCCCTTTGCACCTGAAAGTGAGCCAAAACATCGTCGGCAACACGGGCACGGTCACGGTTGAGGCCACGTCGTTGGGCAGCATCCCGGCGGGGAATTACCGGCTGTTCGCGGTCGTCACCGAAAAACGGCTCGACTTCGCCTCGCCCAACGGCGAGACCGTCCACCACGACGTGCTGCGCCAGATATTGCCGACGGCGCAAGGAGCCGTGTTCACGCCAGCCGCTGTCGGCCAAAAAGCCACCGGCACATACACCTTCACGATGAACGCCGCGTGGAAGCCCAGCGAAATCTATGTGTTGGCCTTTGTGCAAAACATGGACACCAAAGAAGTGCTCAACAGCGGCACCCCGTTCGACCCGCCCCTCTCGTCCGCCGCGCCGGAAGTCGTTGACAACCAGAAACTTCTGCTCTCGCCCAACCCCGCCGCCGACCGCGTTGCGTTGCAATTGGAAGGCGAACCGCTGCAATCGGTGGAAATTTTCGCCGCTGATGGCCGCCCCATCCAGCAGCGTACCGGGCTTTCGAGCAACCAAACGGAACTCGATTTGTCCGCGCTCCCGGCGGGCATTTACCTCCTTAAAGTCACGGGCGAGCGCGGCGTGTACGCGAAGAAATTGGTCAAAAACTGACCTGCCTCCCCCCGCAAAAAAATGCCGGAGCGCGGCGCGTGCTGTGCTCCGGCTTTTTTTGTGCCCCGCCGCTTCGTTTGATTTCAAGGCTCGTTCACTGCCCGAAATGCCCGCTTCACTTGAAAAATTATTTCCACGAAAAAGCGGGCTGGCTACCTTTGGCCGTCTCAAACAAGCAAAATCTCTTCACCAAACCATTTTTTCACGATGAAAACACGACACCTTTTCCTGACCGGGATGCTCGCCCTTGCCGGGGCGTTTGCCACCCCAGCCGTTGCACAAATCGCTTATGCCAAAGGCGAAACGGACGTACATCTTGGCATCGGGCTGTTGCCCACGTTCTATGGCAGCGGCTACCGGGTCGGGCTTCCCCCCGTCTCCGTTTCGTTTGAGCGGGGCGTTGCGGACAACATCGGTGTGGGAGCCTTTGCGGCATTTTCCACCGCCCGCACCAGAAAGTATGACTACCTCGCCGGCGAATATTGGTGGCGATATTCTTACATCCTACTCTGCGGGCGAGCAGCCTACCACTTCCAATTGGTGGACGACGAGAAATTGGACACCTATGCAGGCGCCATCCTCGGCTACCGTATCGGGGTTTCCAGTTTCCATTCCACAGACCCAAACCTCGACGAAGATTTATTCGATGCAGACGGCGGGGCAGGGGGCACTTATGGCTTCTTCGGAGGCGCACGCTACCAAGCCACCGACAAACTCCGCATCTTTGGCGAGGTAGGCTACGGCATCGCAATCCTGAACGTCGGCCTCAATTTCAAGCTGGCAGAAGGGGACAAATGAATTGTGCCCTGAATGAAAAAGCAGCCAGCGCGTACCCGCGCTGGCTGCTTTTTTGTTTCTAAACCATTCAAGACATCTCATGCAAACATTGCACCCAGACAACATCCCAGCCTTCTGGCAAAACCGCTGGCTCGCCGCCGAAACCGGCTGGGACTTGCGCCAAGCCTCCCCGCCGCTCACCGAATATGCGGCCCAAATACCGCCCGAACGCCGCGATTTGGCCGTGCTCATCCCCGGTTGCGGCAGCGGCCACGAGGCCGAGTTCTTGCTCGAAAACGGTTTCTCCGACGTGACCATGCTCGACATCGCCCCGGCTGCGGTGGAAAAAATGCGCGAGCGTTTCCATGCAAAACTCGAAGCCCCAAACCCGAAACTATCTATCCGCTGCGGCGACTTTTTCGAGCACGAAGGGCAGTACGACTTGATTTTGGAGCAGACGTTTTTCTGCGCCCTGCCGCCCACCCTGCGGCCTGATTATGCCAAAAAGATGCACGCCATCCTGCGGCCCGGCGGCAAATTGGCGGGCGTATTGTTCGACCGGGATTTCCCCGGCGGGCCGCCGTTCGGCGGCAGCCGGGCAGAATACGAGGCACTTTTCGAGCCGTATTTCGACCTCAAAATCATGGAAACCTGCCACAATTCCGTGCCGCCGAGAGCCGGGACGGAGGTGTTTTTCGTGGCACAGCGGCGCGTCATTTGATTGTTTGCCCGATGTTTTCAGGACTGGAAAAACCCGGTTCGGCGGGAAGTCCCGCCCGGTTCGGCGAGGTAAATTTTTGACGGGGAAAAGCCCGGCTCACCTTTGAGACATGAAATCGAAGACGAGCCGGCAGTTTTGGTTTCAACACACTTTTCACATTCGTCAAACCAAACATTTTTCCAAGTCATGAAAAACTTTATGCTCACCATCGCTGTGCTTTTTGCACACCTTACGCTCGCAACTGCCACAGAAACAAACACTTACGCCAACCCCGAAGAGTTTTGCCTCGTCTGTGCCCGCCCCGTCGGGTTGCTCGCCGCGAACGCCACAGGCACCTCTGCCGACCTTTCGTGGGATGCCGTCCCGACCGCCGTCTCGTACACCGTCGTCGTCGAAAACGGCCAAAACAACCTCAATCCATTCTCCGTCTCGGCCTCCGTCACGGGCACCAATTACACCATCGCCGGCCTCACGGCTGGCCTCAACTACAAGTTCAAAGTGCGTGCCCACTGCTCCGACGGCAAAAAGAGCAACTGGTCAGCTTGGAAGCAGTTCAATTCGAGCAACGCCGCGCCCTGCACCACGCCCGCCGGCCTCGCGGCCACGAGCGGCACACCCGGCGAAGCCACGCTGACATGGGGCGCGGTCGGCGGCGCACAAGCGTACATCATCAAAGTGGAGCGCGGCTCCGGCAACCCCAACCCGTTCAACCTTTTGGACACCGTGACCACCAACTCGCTGACCGTCACGGGTCTCGTGCCGGGCTTGAACTACAAGTTCAAAGTGCGCTCGCTGTGCTTCGGCGGCAACACGACGGCTTGGACGGCTTGGTACGTCTTCGCCACTCCGGCCACGCTCGGCGGCCCCATCGTAGGCGGCTACTATGAATACGAAATGGAGGCTGAAAGCCGCGAAGCCAGCACCGAGTTCGGCGCGCAGATCAGCCCAAACCCTGTGCGCGGCAACCTCGCCAACCTGTTCGTCACCGGTGCGGAAGGCCAAAAAGTGCAGGCTCAACTGCTCGACCTGACGGGCAAAGCCGTGTTTTCCGCCCACATCCAACCCGAAGACAATGGCTGGCAACAAACCCTCGAACTGCCCGAACTCCCCAACGGCATCTACTTCCTGCGGACACAGATGGGCCAGCAAATCCGCACGGTGAAAGTGCTCATCGGCAAAGAATAAGCAACTGTTGAATCATTACTGAAGCAGCGGCGCGGGCATCGGCCCTCGCCGCTTTTTTTGTTTTTCAGAAAGCGGCAGTCAAATTTTCATCTCGTCCCGTGCAGCCACGATGCTAACTTTGCACAGGCCAAAACAGCCGCGCCGCCATGTCCACTACTATCCACCTCAACCTCGAATCGGTCAACGAGCAATTCATCCGGGATTTGAAAGCCCAATTTGGCCCCGCCGAACTAGAACTGCGCGTCGGCAAACAGCCTCAAAATTGGATGACCCAACAGCAATTTTGGGAAGTGATTTCGCGGCTCGATTGGTCAAAAGCAGGCGACGACGATGCTGTTTTGGAACCCGCCGTCGCAGCATTGGCATCTATGCCGTTGGGCAACATTCATCAGTTTTTAGACATCCTTTCCGAAAAATTGTGGCAATTAGACACGCCCGCCCATGCCCTCGCCTCGGTCGGCGGCGACCCGGAGGCATACCTTTCCAGCGACGGATTTCTGTACGACCGATGCTGCGTTGTGGCCAACGGGCAGGAATTTTTCGAGCGTGTGCTGACCAACCCTCAGCAGTTTCCCGTCGGACTTTCGTTCGAAGCATTGCTGGGCTTGGCCGCCGAAGCCTATCGCCGGAAGACAGGCCGGGATTTCGAGCACATCCCCAAGTTTGACTACGAAACAGGCGGAAATACCGCCGCTTGGAACGAAAAACGCGCCTAAATCCCATGCCGCACGGAAACTCCCACCAAAATCTCAACGATTACCACTTGTACGAAATCGCCGACGAGCAAGAAAAAGAGGTGTTCAAATACGGCATCAGCGACGGGCCAATCGGTGCCGACGGGCTATCCAAACGGGTGCGCGGGCAATTGTCAATCCTGAACCTTGCGGCAGGTTGGTTGCGCTATTTTGGCCGGATTTTGATGACCGGAATCCCCGGCAGAAAACGGGCTGAGGAGGTTGAGGATGAGCACATCACAGCGTTTGAGGCCGAACACGGGCGGCGGCCTCGCGGCAATCCATTGAAAAAGAAAATCACGCCTGATTGACCGCTCCAAAACTTTATCACCGAAAACCCGCCACTCGCCGCCCACTTGCGAACTTTGCCGCCCGTTCCCGGTTTTCGGGAAACACACTTCGCCTCCTCTTTTCCCACCTTTTCCCGAATGTCAGAAGTCAGTTCCGCGCCGCAGAAAATCAGTTTTTCGCTTTTTCGCCGTGTCATGGCGATGGTCAAGCCGTACAAAGGCACGTTTTTCCTCACTGCCACGCTCGCACTGGTGCTCGCGCCGCTGGCTGTCGCCCGCCCGAAATTGCTCGAAACAATGGTGGACAATTACGTTTTCGCCGCCGACGTGCGGGGCATGACGCTATTGGCCTGTGCCATTTTCGGGCTGCTGATTTTGGAGTCAGTGCTGCGCTATTTTTTCCTGTACCATGCCGACTGGCTCGGCCAAGCCGTCATCCGCGACCTGCGGGTGCGGGTGTTCAACCACGTTACTTCGTTGAATCTCAACTACTTCGACAAAACCCCCATCGGCCAGAGCACCACGCGCACCATCAACGACGTGGAAAGCATCAACACCATTTTTGCCGAAGGCAGCGTGACGATTTTGGCCGATTTGGTGAGCATCGCCGCCGTCATGGGCATCATGTTTTGGACTTCTTGGAAACTGACGCTCGTGGTGCTGTCCGTGTTCCCGCTGCTGATTTGGGGTAGCTATGCGTTCAAAGAAAGCGTCCGAAAAAGCTACGAAAAGGTACGGACGCACATCGCCACCATGAACTCGTTTTTGCAGGAGCGGATTTCGGGGATGCGCATCGTCCAGATTTTCAACGCCGAGGAGCGCGAGGCCGCGAAATTCAAAAAAATCAACCACGACTACACCTCCGCCAACCTCCGCAGCATCTTGGCCTACGCCATTTTTTTCCCGGTGGTGGACATCATTTCCGCACTCTCGCTCGGCCTCATGGTCTGGTATGGCGCGAAAGGTGTGCTCGCGGAGGAGGTCACGCTCGGCACTTTGGTCGCGTTCCCGCTGTACATTTCGATGTTGTACCGCCCGATTCGGATGCTGGCCGACAAATTCAACACCCTGCAAATGGGCCTCATCGCCGCCGAGCGCGTGTTTTTGCTCTTGGAAAACCGCGACCGCGTGCAAAACACCGGCACGTTCGCGCCCGAAAAACTGCGCGGCGAAGTGGCCTTTGAAAACGTGGACTTCTCGTATCTGCCTGAAAACCCGATACTTAGGGACGTGTCGTTCAAAATAAAACCCGGCGAAACACTCGCGCTCGTCGGCAGCACGGGCAGCGGCAAAACGACCATCATCTCGCTGCTGACCCGTTTTTACGAAATCACGGGCGGCAAAATCCGAATTGACGGGCGCGACATTCACGATTTCGACGTGTTCGCGCTGCGCCGCCGCGTGGCGATTGTGTTGCAGGACGTATTTCTGTTCAGCGGCACGGTGCTCGAAAACATCACCTTGCGCGACCCGAACATCACCGAAAAACAAGTCATCGAAGCCGCGCAAATGATTGGCGCACACGGGTTTATCGAAAAACTGCCCGGCGGCTACCACTACCAAGTCATGGAACGCGGGGCCACGCTTTCGATGGGCCAGCGGCAATTGATTTCGTTCGTCCGCGCCCTCGTGTTCAATCCAGACATCCTGATTTTGGACGAGGCCACGTCGAGCATTGACCCCGAAACGGAGGGCATCATCCAGTTTGCCATCGAAAAGCTCATCGCCCGCCGCACGAGCATCATCATCGCGCACCGGCTCTCGACCATCCGCCACGCGACCAATATTTTGGTCTTGGACAGAGGCGAGGTGCAGGAATTCGGCCCGCACGCCGAGCTGCTCCAAATCGAGGACGGCAAGTACCGCGAGCTGTACGAAAAGCAGTTTTTGCAGGTGGCGGAGGCCATTGCTGATTGATTATCAACAAATTGCATCAACATAAAATGAAAAACGCATTCCCATTTTTCACGCTCCTCACTCTCTTTTTCGCCTGCCAAACCACCCCGCCGACGGCTTGGGACAAGTTCTGCCAATGCGCCACGAACGCCTGCGTCGTGGAGGCCGTCGCCGTCAAAGACGAATTGGTGAAAAACCCGGCGGCCACGCTCGGCCAGTTCCAAAAAACGTATGAAAAAGGCGAAGACCACGTCATCGGTTGGCTGCACATCATGCGCGACAGCGTGCTGTTCAACTCCGCCAAATTCGGCGCGACGGAGGCGCGTTTTGCCATGCAGCAACAAATCGTCGAAGCCGTCAAACCACTCGAAAACGACCCAAAACTGGGCGAAATGGCGAAAACCATCCTCGATGTCATCGAACAGCTCGCCATTGCCTCCGAGCTCGAAGACGCGATTTTTCAACCCGTCGCCCTGACCGGGACGTATGCCTACGAACTGCCCGACGAAGGTGGCTCCGGCGAGCTGCTCGTCAGCCAAATCGCGGGCGACAAACTCCGCTTCAAACTGACCGTCGTGGGCGGCAAACCCGCTCATAATCAAGGCTATATGGAAGGCGAAGCCACGCTTTTGATGCCCCACGAAGCGGAATTCACGACCAAAGAATTCGGCGGAGCGTGCCAACTGAAATTCTTTTGGGGCGACAGCTTGGAAATCCAGACGGCACAGGGCGACGATGCGACTTGCGGCTTCGGCCACAACGTGCGGGCCGACGGCAAGTACAAACGGGTAAGCTTTGAGAACCCGTTCCTGACGAAAAACGAGGCAAAAACCGCCCAAAACCTGCTCGGCGAATGGCAATCCACCGCCGACCCAAAGGCCATGTTGAAAATCGCCGACGGCTTTTACACGGAAATGCATGGCGAGGAAAACATGGGCGAATACCTGTTCAACTACTTCCCAACCTGCCCGAAAGACTGCAACCCGGCGGGCAAAACCCCGTGCCTCAAAATTTTCGGCCAAGACGAAATGTGCCACGCGGTGGTCAAGGCCGACGGCAAAACGCTGCAACTTTCGCAAATCGGCGGCACGGGCAACACGTTGACCTACACCCGAAAAAAGTGAAGTTCAAGCATGGAACCACCGAAAAAGGCAGCCTCGGTACTGTGCCGAGGCTGCCTTTTTCATCGCCGCCGCTCTCGTTCCGCCACCGTATCGAACACCAAAATATTGGCCCCGGAAGCATTGGCAATCAAGCGTTTGCCGTCGGGCGTGAACGCCAAATTGTACACGCCTTCCGTCGCGCCGGGGAGGTTCAGCAGCCGTTCGCCAGTGGCTGTGTCCCAGAGCAACACGGATTTGTCCGCGCTGCCCGTCGCCACGCGGCTGCCGTCGGGCGCGAATGCCACCGTCCAGATGCGCTGCGCGTGGCCCGTCAATTTGTGGATGATTTCGCCCGTTTCCATGTTCCAAAGCAAGGCAGTCTTGTCCTCGCTGCCCGACAACAACTGCCGACCATCGGGCGAAAAAACCAGCGAATAGACCGGCGATTTGTGGCCTTTCAGGTCGCGGATTTTCTCGAAATCGGACGTGCGCCAGCAGGGAATCGAGCCGTCGTTGCCGCCCGCCACGAGCGTTTTTGAGTCCGGGCTGAACGCCACGCAATAAGTGCCGCCCGCGTGTTCGAGTGTTTTGACGAGCTGCCCGCTGGCGATTTCCCAGATGAAAACGCCCGTTTTTCGTGCGGCCACCGCCGCCCATTTGCCGTCCGGGCTGATGACGCAACCGCTGCTGCCGTCGGTGAAGCCCGCCAATTCGCGCTGCACTTTTCCGGTTTCGATATCCCAGATTTTGACGGCTTTGTCCCAATTGCTGCCCAGCAAAAACCGTCCGTCGGGGCTGAAACTGAGCGCGTTCACGCCCTCGTCGAGGCCGGGGAATTTGCGGAGCAGCCGCCCGGTGGCCGCGTCCCAAATCGAAACGTGCGCGTCCGGGCCGTTCGTGGCGAGCAACCCGCCGTCGGGGCTGAGGGCCATGCCATAGACATATTCGGCGAGGCCGTCGGGCGCGGAAAATGCCGCACCCGCGCTGGCCGACCAGCGGCGCAGCGTGCGGTCGTCGGCCAAAGTCAGCAGCCGCAGGCCGTTCGGTTCGGGGCAAATGCGCGTGACGCGCCCCTCGTGGCCGAACGATTGGGCGAGCAGCAGCCCGCTCGCCGCGTCCCAAGTGTGCAAAACGCCCTCGTCGCCTGCCGTGAAAATGCGCGACCCGTCGTGGCTGAACGCCAGTGCCATGACCGATTGGCGGTGGCCGCGCAGTTCGAGCGCGCGTTTTCCGGTCGCCAAATCCCAGATGCGCGGCTCGCCGCATTTGCTCGCGGCGGCGATGCGTTTGCCGTCGGGACTGAACGCGATGTCGTCAATCGCGGGGTAATCTTTTCGGTCGGAAAAATCAAAAACCGTCGGCGCAGCGGCGAGGTTATTTGCCTGAAAAACAGCGACTTGTGCGTCCCAATTGCCGCAGGCCAGCAGGCTGCCGCCGGGACTGAACGCGAGGCCGAGGAGGGGTTTCACGCCAAATTCCACGCGCTGCAACAACGCGCCCGTGCCCGCCTCGAACACGCTGACGAGGCCAATCACGCCGCGTTCTTTTTCCCGGAACCAAGTCGCGCAGGCCACGCGGCTGCCGTCGAAATTCACGGCTACGCAAGCCAGCCCGTGCCCGCCCGAACGCGCCTGCCAAAGTTCGCGCCCGGTGCCCGCGTCCCAGCCGCGCAGCGTGGAATCGCGCGAGCAACTGAAAACGCGCTGCCCGTCGGGACTGAATTTCGCGTCGTACACCGCCATTTTGTGGCCGACGAGCCGCCGCAGTTCGCGCCCATTTTCGGCGGCAGCCAACCGCACCGAGCCGTCGGTCATGGGCAACGCGAGGGTTTGGCCGTCGGGGCTTAGGCTGAAATTGGTGGGTTTTTCGTCGCCCAATTGGATGGTTTGCAGGCTCGCGTCGGCAGTGGCCGCGAGGTATCGCCACTCCCAGCCGCGATGTTTTTCGGGCGCGGCGGCGAGCCAGCGTTTGGCTTCGATGGCATCGTTCAGGCGCAGCGAGGCATTGGCCGCCGCGATGTGGGCGAGGTACGATTGGCGTTCGGGGTCTGCATTTTTTTGGGCGAAAACAGCCAGTGGCAACGCAATCGCCAGCCACAAAACGAGGATGTTGATTTTCATTTTCAAAACTTTTTGTTCGACAAAAGTCCGGTGGCGCGGCGGGTTTTCATTGTAAAAAATTTACCTCACCGAATCACCACATAATTCGTGAAGTGCCGCTGCGCTTTCAAAAAATCGCCCGGGTTGAAGCCCGCGAACTGCCGAAACTCGCGGATAAAATGGGCTTGGTCGGCGAACCCACAATCGTAGGCCAGTTCGCTCCATACGATTTCGCGGCGGGTTTCGACTTCCTGCAACACGCGATTGAAGCGCAGCACCCGCTGAAAGGCTTTTGGCGCGAGGCCGATGTGCTCGCGCCAAAAGCTGGATGAGGTGTTTTTGGGGATAGCCCGTTTTGTCAACAATCCGTTGGATGCCACCGAGCGTCGGCGATTGACCGATGGCCGCTGCCGCAAATTGCGCCACCTGCGCGGGCACTTCCGTCGGCAAAAATTGAGTCCAGAGCCATGTTTCGGCAGCTTGGAATTTGGCCGTTGGGCTTTCGGATTCGAGCAGCTGTTCACGCAGGAACTCAACGTCACGGCCCAAAATCGCATCGGCAGGCACGACTTGGTTGTTCAGCAGGTGCATCGGCACGCGCAAAAACGGGCGCATCCCCCGTCGGGCGGAACCGGACGACGAACATGGACGAGCGCGGCTCCGCGCTGATGGACAGGAAATCGGTGTGCATCCCCGAAACCCACGAGTGGGTGCAGCGTTGCGTGGCGAGCAAGGTCTCGTTGTCGAACACAAATTGCGGCTTGTCAGCCAGTTCGATGAGCAGGTGTGCCGCGCCGTCGGGCAGGAGCCGCTCGACGGAATGGCCGGGCGGCAGCCCTTCGTAAAAGACCATTGACTCGACAAACTGTGCGAGCGGCGGCGCGGGAAAGTGGATGCGCAACAGCATGGCGTTTCAATCCAATTGCCTCAAAATCAGCACTTTCAGTTGCCGAAGGGCTAACAGTATCTGGTGCAAATCGGCCTCGTCCGTTGCATCGAATTGCTTGCTGACGCAGTAATTGCGCTCGTGCAGCGTGGTGAACGTCCAGTTTTTGCCCTGCAAATAAGCCCCGTACACGGGCAGGCCGGTCGCATTTTCATGTTGGGCGATGAGCATGGCCGCGAGCATCTGGCCTTCCGCGTCGTCTTCTTGCCGCTTTTGTTTTTTGAATTCTTGCAGGAAAAAGTAGGGTTTTTTGGGCGTGCCGATGCCCTTCGGCGTGGCGATGAGCGCGTCGCACTTGACCGTGATTTTGTACTCGCCGAGGATGGCCGAGAGCGGGCGTTCGTAAAAAAGTTTGATTTTGCCTTCCTCATCAATACGGGCAAAGTCGAACAAGAAGGCCAGAAAGTGCATTTTCAACTCCTCTTCATTCCAAAAATCGCCTTCGACTATCAAGCGTTGACGCTTTTGTTCCAAAACCCGTAGAGCCTCTGGTTCGATATGGCCTGTCGTTCCGAGCAACTCACCCAATACTTCGCATTTGTGGTTGCGCTTCAACTTGAAAGCATCCAGCAGCTCGTCGGTGTCCAATTTTATTTTTTTGAAGGCCTCCATATCGGCGTTTTTTCTGCAAAAATAAGCCTGAAAATCGGCAAAGCCTGCGCCTGTCAGTCGGCTTTGATACGGTATTGCCCGCTTTCGAGCCGCTTTTTCACGAGCTCAAAATACTCCGGCACCACCTCGAAAACCGTGAACTGGCGGCCCACCAACTTGCTGACCACGGCCACTTGGCCGCTGCCCAAAAATGGGTCGAGCACCACGTCGCCCGGCTTGGAGGAGTACGCGAGGATTTTTCGGATGAGCTCGGCGGGCAGTTTGGTGGGCGTTTTCACGTCGCCGTTCCAGTATTCGCGCGGGATTTGCCACACATCTTCTTTGTCGCGGTAGTGCGCCGAACCGCCGTCGGGGTGCTGCGCGTCCTTCGCAAAACGGGAATACGGATAAAATTTCCGCTGCTTGTCGTCCACGCAAGCAAACAGGACGTGATAGTGCGAAGTGACGTACTTGCGCTTGGTCACGAGGCCGAACTGGTATTTCCAAATCAGGTGATTGACGAGCGTGAAATCCAGCGCGTCCAGCGCGATGAGGATATCCTTCAAATAATTCCAGCCGGAGAAGATGTAGAGGCTG
>JBKBIC010000025.1:0-35193 GCA_046299435.1 Saprospiraceae bacterium | reverse complement strand
GTGATGAATTTGCTGTTCATCACTTATCACTCATAACTCATCACTTTTAAAAGTAACGCGGCGTAACGACCCGCTTGGTTTTGTAATCGAATTCGTAGCCTGCCATGACCTCGAAGGAGCCGTTCGAGACGCGCTGGATGTCGGTCAAAGTGTAGTCGTAAGCGACCCCGATGCGGACACCGTTTTTCAGGAAATAGGCGGCCCAAAAGTCAATCGAATCGTCGGACGAGAGTTCGCGCTCGACGGCAGTGCGGTAGGCTGCGCCAATCCAGAGCGTCTGGAAAAAGAACATGGAAAGGTCAATGTCCACTTCGGTCGGTGCGCCGATTTTCTGGAACTCCTCGTCCTTGCGGAAGGAGCTGAACCAGTCCACGCTTTTGAGCAGGAAACTGGGCTTGAAAATCAGGTTGTCGCCGCCCAAGGGCAGGGCGAGGCCGCCGGAGGCAAAGTAGTGGCGGTAGGTTTTGGCATAAATCGGCGTGCTGGTCACGTCGGTTTTCCGCAAATCGTATTCGATGAGGCGCGGCACGCCGAGGCCGAGGTAATAAAAGCGGTTGTAGAGGTAAAGGCCCGCGCCGAAGTTGGGCAGCCATTTGTTCGGGTTGTCTTGGAAAACGCCGTCGGTGCCGTCCACGATGTCGAGTTTCGACCAGTCGCCGCGCCAGTTGGTCATGCCTGCTTGGAGGCCGACGGAGAGCTTGGTCTTCGTGCCGACGGGGACGTGGTATGCGTAGGAGAGGTTCGCGTCGAGGGTTCCGGTCGCACCGACTTTGTCGTTGATGACACTCAGGCCCACGCCGACGCGCTCGTTGCGGAGCGGCGAGTGGATGATGAACGACTGTGTGACGGGCGCACCTTCGCCGAAACCGACCCATTGGGAGCGATGGATGAGGTTCAGAGCCATGTGGTCAAGGCTGCCCGCGTAGGCAGGGTTGAAGGTCAGGCTGTTGAACATGTATTTGGTGAACATCGGGTCTTGCTGCCCGAAGAGGCACGTGTTGGCCGATAGTGTCAGGAAGAAGAAGGCGAGAAGCGTAATCTGTCTCATGTCAAGAAGACGAGTTTTGAGTGTGTTGTTTTTAGGGGGGCGTTGTGGATTAAAATTCAAGTAAATTTTATACCAAAAATTCCCAATATCACGGTTGAGGCGAAAAAGAGGTTCTTGATTGATGATTGACGATTACATGATTGCTGATTTTTGATGGCATGGCCACCGCCGGGGGGTGTTTTTTGAGGGCTGATTGCCATGCTTGTCGGTTCGTTGCCAAATCGCATTACATCAAAAATCAGCAATCATGTAATCGTCAATCATCAATCAAGAACATCATCTTTTCATCACGATAGTCCCTTTTTGTATTCGGTCGAAGCCGTTGTTGAAGTAGTAAAAATAGAGGCCGTCGGGAAGTGGTTTGTCGTTCCAAGTGCCTGTCCAGTCATTTTCGTAGCCGACCTTCGAGAAGACCTCCGTGCCCCAGCGGCTGTAAATTCGGAGGATGGAGGTCGGGTAGTCTTCCACGTTCAGGATGGTAAAAGTGTCGTTCACGTTGTCGCCGTTCGGGGAAAAGGCATCATAAATCACTGTTTTGCGCTGGGGGTTGTGGGTCGAGGTATCGCAGGTGACGAGCACCGAAACGAGGGCCGTGTCGCAGCCGCCTGCGTCGCAGATGGCGTATCGGAAGTTGTCCGTGCTGTTGCAAAAGTCCGTATCGGGGGTGTAGGTGATGGTTCCAGTCGTCAAATCCACTGTCGTGGAGCCGTGCATCGGGCCGAACAGGCCGCTGGCTGGCAACACGCGGAAGTCCGTGAAAGGGGGTGTGAAGTTGTCGTTGGTCAGAACCGAAAGTTGGACGGGCTGGGAGTCGGTGGAAAGGCCGCTGTCCGGTGTCGCAACGGGAGGTTGCGGATTATTCGTGTCGTCGAAGGCGGTGATGATTAAGATTACCGTGTCGCAGACACCAAGATTGTCGCAGAGGGTCATGCAGGCCATGTCTGTTCCGGGCGAAAGAGCCTGCATTTCGACGCATAAAGTTAGGTCATTTACGTCAAAAGCAACGTTGTCGTTGCTGGAATTTTTGCAGACGTTGTCCACCACGAAGCTCGTGCCGCCGAGTTGCGAGGGGTCGAGGCAATAATTGGCCGTCTCGCCGAGGGGCAGCGAATCGCGCACGACCAACTTTTCGGGTTTCAGGACGGTGATGATAAGATAGGTGGAATCGAACGCGCCGTTGTCGAACCGCAGCCGTAGGCCGAGTGTGTCGGTGCCGGGTTTCAGGCCGGTGTAGGTGGCGCAGTGACCCACTTGGTCGAGGTTGTAGAACACGGCCAGCGGGTTGGGCTGCTTGAAAACTTGAAGCGTTTGCGGTGTGCCGGTCAAGTTTTGCTTGTCCACGCAATAGCCGCCCGTTTGGTTCAGGTGCAGGGTGTCTCGCTCGAAAGCCGGCCCGAACCGCCGCACTCTGACGGACAAAAGCGTGGTGTCGCACACGCCGTTGCCATCGCAAACAATCACGCAGACCGAGTCCGTGCCGCCCAATTTGAGGCCGGAATAAGTGATGCAGCCCGTTTCGGGGTCAATCAGGAACTCCGCGAAGCCGTCCGATTCGATGTTGCAGACGTTCACGTTTTCCACTGGGCCGTTCAAGTTGTCGGTGTTCGGGCAGAGCTGGCCGACCTTCCCGGCCGGGATTTCGAGGAAATGCCGGAACGTGCTGCCCGCGCCGCGCACTTCCACTTGCAGCGTGGTTGTGTCGCAGAAACCTGCCGCGTCGCAGGCCACCACGCAAGCCTCGCCCACGCCCGCGCCCACGCCCGTGTATTCCACACATGAGTTGGGCAGCAGGGAGAAATTGACCGCAAAACCCGTTGTGCCACAGATGTTTACGCTCGCCGCGCCGGTGGGCAGGTCGGTCATGTCGAGGCAATAGGTGCCGGTGGAGTCGAGTTTGATTTCGCGCCGCGCCACGTCGTTGCAGGCCACCCGGACGTAAAAAGTATCGCGCATCGCTGCCGCTGCGTCCTCCAAAATCACTTGGTGAAAGCCGCGCTCGAACGACAAATCCGTCCCGCGCGGCGTGGTGCCGAAGTTGTACCCGATGAACGAGGGCGTATTCAGTTGCACCACCCAAACCTTCATTGTGTCGTATGCTTGGCCAGGGTTGCCACCCGTGATGAGCAAATGCGCGGGGTCGAGCAACCAGTTGCCGAGCGGGTCCCAAGTGTTCATCGAGTCCACCAATTCAGGCATCGTGTTGAACAGGCCCTGAAAAACCTGCCCGCCCACAGGCCAAGAGGTCACTTGGTATGGCCCGAAATTGCCCATGCCGAACAGCGTCGAATAAGTGTACGCGCTCGTGGTATCGAAATCGCAGCCGCTCGAAAGGTCAACCATGACGGGCTGGCCGTTGTCCGTGATGCTCAAAGTCATGGCTTGGCCGGGGCTGAGCGGCAGGCAAACGTGGCCCCGCGCCTCGCAGTCGTCCAGCCGGATGACCACCGTGTCGAGGCCAACGATGTCGCCGGAAAAAGCCGAGCCGCCCGGCATCGTGGTTGCCATCACGGATTTGGAAGCCTGCTCCACAGGCTTGAACCCCGTCAGCACCACGCAGCAAAGCACCGCAGCAGCGACCCAAAGTGTGTTCAAATATTTCATCGTAGGTGAGATTAAGCCCTCGAAGGCAGATGTCTTTGATTGAAAATTAGTCGGGAAACCAGCCCCCCAAAGGTTTGCAACGCACGGAGGCCAACTAAATAAGCAGGAACTATCATCTAAAAATCATGCCAAACACTTTTAATGTGTTGGCTTAAAAACGGGCAAAAGCGTTGAAAATGAGGCGGAAAAAAGTAGGAGAGAAAACATCTGCAAGCCAATGGCGAACACCAGTGGCAGAGGCAATTAAACCCGGTGGCGAGAAAAAATCTTACCCAAGCCCAACCCTGTTGGTTTTATAGTCGTATAAAGAATTAAAATTTAATTTTGGGAAAAGGTTGACTTCGCCGAAATTAAATCTTTACTTTGAGGCAATAAAAAAAGGAGGTTCGCCATGACAAATTCAAAATCCTTCCTTGTGCTCCTCTTCCTCGCGGCGGCCTTCACAGGCCAAGCACAGACCCCAGCCGAGCGGACGATGTTCAAATCGTTCAACCTCAACGGCAAAAACCAAATACTGCTCCAGTTGCCTGGAACCGTAGAAGTGACAAACTGGGATAATCCGACGGTCAAAATCGAAATCACCGTCAGCCTTCCCAATGGGAACACGGCCATGCTCACAAACCTTGCGGATGTGGGACGCTACAATCTCAGCGCGAAAACCGAAGGAACCACACTCGTCATCTCTGCCGAAAATCTTTACCGCATCATCAAAGTGCAGGGCCAAGACCTCAAGGAGAACATCTCGTTCCAAGTGTTCGTCCCGAAATCGGTGCCGGTCGAGGTCTTTGACAGTGCCACTGCATCACTGGACAAAAAATAGTAGGCAACAAGCCAAACACTCGTTCGTTTTCCAGAGCACGACGGCATCAGCCGCCGTGCTTTTTTTGTCAAAAGCCGTCGCGTCGAAAAATTGCCGCCGGTTTTGGCGGCCATAGGCACTTGCTCGCCGCATTTTTGCACAAAAATTTGAACAGCACTCTCCTCCCATGAAAATAGCATTCGTCGCCGTTGCCGCTTTTCTGTCCTGTTCTCCGCTCGCAACGGCCCAAATGGAACGCACTGTGTATCAATCGTTTGAGATTGATTCCGTCCAGACCATCACCCTTGATATTGTCGGGGACTACGAAGTCAATGTGTGGGCCGGCAACTCCATCCTCACCGAGACGAACATCCAGATTTGGAAGGCATCGCCGCACCTGTTGGACTATTTTATCGAAGAGGGCAGGTATGAAATCGTTGCCACCACTACCCCGTCGTCGGCCACGCTCAGTTCAAAAAATCCCACCCGCAAGCCTATCAAGACCAAGACCGACGAGTGCACCGAAATTGTCACGCTCAAGATTTTCGTGCCCGATACCTTCCAGCCGGTTTCGCCAAACGACAAAAAAACGCTGCGGAAAAACGGCTAAAACTTCTTGATTATCAACGCATTACCTTCCTCAGAACGAGAAAAGGCACCGGAGCGGTTTGCTCGGTGCCTTTTCTCGTTCTGGGGGTTGAAACAGGACTGGCTATTGCCCGTCCATGCAAATATCCATTGCGAGCGCGGGGGCTTCGGAGGGCTTGAACGAGCAATCTGTGTTCGACGCGGCCTCCGCTTTTTCGTTGGCAATGGCGAGCGGCGAGAGCACGTCGCGGGCAAACAGGATGCGCGGTTTCCAATATTTTGAGGTGGAGATGTTCTCGACGACCACGCCGCGCGAGTTGGTGCTATGCACACAGAAGATGCCTTCTTCGGTGCGCTCGACCACCATAGCAACGTGCTGGATGCTGCGGCCTTTGTTGCGGCTGAAAAACACGAGGTCGCCCGGCTGCACGTCTTTCAGGTCAATTTTCACGCCCTGCCGCGACTGCATGGAGGAGGAGGAGGACACTTTCACCCCAAATTCCTTCATAATGTACGACGTGAAACCGGAGCAATCGAAACCCGTGCGCGGGCTGGTGCCGGCATAGCGATAACGCAGGCCGACAAAATTTTGGGCGTACCCGGTGATGTCACAGCGCATCTCGGCCATTTCGGTGCGAGTGACGCGGCGCGAACGTGCCTCGGGGCCGCTGCCTGAACCGATTTTGAAAGCGGAACAGAAGAGCGAAATGAGGGCGACCGGAATCAGGAGTATGAGGCGTTGGAGTTGGTTCAAGCGTAGCGTGTAATCCATCATGACGTAATACTTAAAAGGGCTTTACCTGCGCTTGGGCGCGGCTGAAAAAAGGTTCTTACAAACTTGGATGAAAGTGTTGTTTCCGAAAATTTGAATCGGTGGCAATCCGGCGCAAAGGATAAGATTAAGATGGCCGAGGCAGTTGTTCGGGCTGCGGGATTGCTCAAAACACAACGTACATGGGGTGGCAAAGGTAGAAACACGAGCCAAATTTCAATGCCTTAGGCAGGATTTTGAGGTCATTTGGACGGACAGCGCAACACCAACCCGCTGGTTATCAACGAATTAAATCCGTTGTTAAATCTCGGCAAGGCATTCCTTCCACCTTAAAAAGGTCGCAAAAACAAAGACGGGCGAACTGGCCGCAAGCCAATTCACCCGTCTGTTTATCTCCCGAAGTTGTGGCTTATTGCTGCACCACCAACTTCCGGGTAGCGAGCTCTGCGCCGTTCCGCACCTGCACGAAATAGATGCCGGACGGTAGGCTCGAAAGGTCAAGATTGATTCTGTTGTTGGCCTTGCCGAGCGATTCGGTGGTTCGCAAAGCAGCCCGGCCTGCGGGGTCGAGCACGGCGATCTGCACGTCTGCATCCTCGCTCATCGGGATTTCGAGCGTGATGGCATCGGCGGCTGGGTTCGGGAACATGGCAAAATCCGCGATGCCGTCTGGTTGCACCGTGATTTCTATTTCATCTACCAAGCCGTCCGTCGTGCCGTCGGTGCGCCAAGCGGTTGCACTGAGGCTCACCTTCAAAGTGTAGCAGCTGGCGTTGCTGTTCGCGCCGTTGTAGCCGTACACATTGGCGTAATACGAGGTCGAGACCGAGCCGTTGTTATAGATGATGGTTTCGTTAGCCGTGCCTGCATTTTGCGAGGTAGCAAGCAGGGAATTGCTCCGGTACAGGCGCACGTCATAATCGGCAGGCAAGGTGGTCAATTCGATTTTGATATTGCGCTGCGCAGTGGTATTGGCGAAACGGTACCAGTCCACGTCGCTCGCGCTGGCAATTTGGGCCGTGAACGCCGTGCCGACAGGCGTACCTGTGTAGGCCCCATTGCGGCTGTTGTTCGGTTCGAATTGGTCGGTGCAGCTGGCAGCGGAAGTCGTGAAACTTGCCGTCGCCGAATACGAACTGTTTACCGTGCCACAAGTGGCTCGGACGCGATAGTTGTATGTCGTGTTAGGCGAAAGGCCCGTGAGGCTGAACGACGTGGCAGTGATGCTGTTCGTGGTCGTCCAAGTGGACGAGGAGGCGAGTTTGCGCTGCACGGAATAGCTCGTTGCGCCAGAGACTGCCGCCCAGTTGAGGGTGGCGGAGTTGGTCGTGATGCCTGTGGCGGTCAAGCCAGAAGGTGTGCCACAGCTGCTCGCAGCGGTGGTCGTGAAACTCGAAGCCGCTGAATACGAGCCAGTTGTGGCGCACACGGCTTGCACCCGATAGTTGTAGGTCGTGCTGGCTGCCAGCCCGGAGAGGCTGTACGAAGTGGCCGTCAGGCTGCCCACTGTCGTCCAAGTGGAGGCGGCGGAGGTTTTCCATTGCAGGTTGTAGCTCGCCGCGCCAGAGACTGCCCCCCAGCCCAAAGTGGCCGAAGCACTCGTGATGCTCGTGGCGGTCAAGCCGCCGGGCGTGGCGCAGGAGCCGCCGCCGGGGGCTTGGCAACCCGGACTGCTGGCGAGGCTGGCGCGGCTGCCGCCCGCTGCGAGCACCGCTTGAGCGCGGTTTTTTTGGCCTGTGGTGAACATATACATACAGGCATCGTCGGTGTAGTCCATGTAATTCATGAACATATCGCCGTTGGGGCCATTGCTGCAGCTGACCTGCGGGAACGTCGGGCAGCCATAGTTTTCGTCGGCTTGGTTGGGCGTGTCGGCACAGTTGTCGGAGCCGGTGCAGGCCGTGCCGTCGTCGCCCCAGATGTGGTACAGGTTGAGCCAGTGGCCGACTTCGTGCGTGGCCGTACGGCCTTTGTTGAATGGTGCGGTGGCCGTGCCCATCGTGCCAAAAGCGGTGTAAGTACAAACCACGCCGTCCGTGCTGGCCGGGCCACCGGGGAATTGGGCATAGCCCAATACGCCGCCGCTTAGGTTGCAAACCCACAGGTTGAGGTACTTGGAAGCGTCCCAAGCATCGAGGCCGCCGGAGCTGTAAAATTTCACGTTGTCGTTCGTGCCGAACGAAGTGACCGTCGTCTGGCGGCGTTCGATGCCCGTCGTGGCCGCACCGCTGGGGTCTTGTTGGGCGAGGCAAAAATTGATTTCGCAGTCAGCCGCCAGCGGCTGGAAAGCCGCCGGCACGAGGCTCGCGTCCGCGTTCAGTTTGCGGAAATCGTCGTTCAGCACCGTGAGCTGCGACTGGATTTGGGCATCGCTGATGTTTTGGACAGCCGTGCGCCACACGACGTGGACGACGACCGGAATCGTCACCACAGTGCGGTCGGTCGCGCCACCATTGGCCGCAAAAGTGCGGGTGTGTTGCTCGATGGCCTCGCGGGCTTCGCGGAGGCTGGGGTTTTCAAGCAATTGACGCTCAAGCACTTCCATCGAACCGCATGACCGATGTTGTGCCCCGACGCTGCCGACAAACAGCATCAAAAAAGCAGGAACCAGTATTAGAAAACGCTTCATGTGCAAATCAGGAGTGGTTTATGAAATGAACGAAAAGAGGATTGGCTACGAAGGCAGGGGCATTCAACACGCTGGGGCAGGGAAAGGAGTTGCCTGAAAAGGTGCGCGAACATGAGGGGCGAAGGCCGGGAGAGCCGCAAATTGGTTGTTTCTGGCTCGAAAAAACAAAGCCGTGCTTTTATGCTCAAAAAAACCGTGCCTTAAAAAACGTGGTTTTTTCCTCAAATTTCCGCCGCGAAAACTTCTGATATGCAAAAAATAAAAATTTTGTCGGCCACTTTCCTAATCGTGGCACTTGGGGCCTGCCAACAGGCCAATTCCCCCGAAAAAAACGCAGCCTCCGCACAAAAAATAGCCGAAAGCACCCGCGGCAAATCGCCCGACGCGCTCTACGGCCCGCTTTTCCACGACGTGCAGATGCGCGAAGTATTCCCGGACTCCAAGACGTTCGCCGACTGCTCGCCGAAATTTCCACCGTCACGCATCCTCGAAAAATACGCCGCCGCCAAGGACGAGCGCAGATTCAACCTCAAAAATTTCGTGCTCGAAAACTTCGAGCCGCCCGTCGCGCACAGTTCCGGGTTCAAGAGCGATTTGGCCCAGTCCGTCGAACAGCACATCAATTCGCTTTGGCCCGTGCTCACGCGGCAGGCCGACACGACGGGCAGCGGCACGCTGCTGCCTTTGCCCAAAAATTACATCGTCCCCGGCGGGCGTTTCGGCGAGATTTACTACTGGGATAGCTACTTCACCATGCTCGGCTTGGAGGCCACCGGGCGGCGCGATTTGATTGAAAACATGGTCGAGAATTTCGCGTATCTCATTGATACTTACGGACATATCCCGAACGGCAACCGCGCCTACTACCTCAGCCGGAGCCAGCCGCCGTTCTTCTCGCTCATGGTGCGCCTGCTGGACGACATCACGCCGGGCGACAAAAAATCGCCCGATGCGCCGCTCGTCAAGTACCTGCCGCAACTCGAAAAAGAGCACGCCTTTTGGATGGAGGGCGGCAACACATTGACCGAGGATTTCACGGCCCACCGCCGCGTGGTGCGCGTCGGTTTCGGGCAGCTGCTGAACCGGTATTGGGACGACCAGCCCACGCCGCGCCCCGAATCGTACCGCGAGGATGTGCGCTCCGCCGAGCAAAACACCGCCCGCCCGAAGGAGGAAACATACCGCAACCTGAAAGCCGCCGCCGAGTCCGGCTGGGATTTCAGTAGCCGTTGGGGCACCCAAAACAAGGATGTGAGCCGCCTCATCACGGTGGATATCCTGCCCGTTGACCTCAACTGCCTGATTTGGAACCTCGAAAAAACCATCTCCGACGGCTATGCCCGCAAAGGCGATGCCGCCAAAATGCAGCACTACGGCAAACTGGCCTACGACCGCCAAAAGGCGATCACCTTCTATTTCTACGACAAACAGATGGGCTGGTTCCAAGATTTCAACTGGCAGGACAAAGGCCAGACGGGCAATATCAGCCTCGCCGGGATGTTCCCGGTTTGGCTCGAAATCGCCGACAAACCGCAGGCCGATGCCTGCGCTAAAACATTGGAAGCCAAGTTCTTGCGCGTAGGAGGCTTGGTTTGCACCCCGCGTTTCACGGGCCAGCAATGGGACGCGCCGAACGGCTGGGCACCGCTCCAATGGGTCGCCATTGACGGCCTCCGCAGCTACGGCCACAACCGTTTGGCCGACGAAATCAAAAAACGCTGGCTGTTCCTGTGCGATGAGTTTTATAAGCGCACGGGCAAGATGCTCGAAAAATACAACGTCGAAAGTGTGGGCACCGAAAGCGGCGGCGGCGAATATCCCGTGCAGGACGGCTTCGGCTGGACGAACGGGGTGACACTGAAACTGCTCAAAGAATAAGGATTGCCCCGGTGTCGTGCCGACAACTTAACGCGCTCGCCCCGCAGAAAGCACCCGGCAACAAGACACCCAACATGGTTTTTGGCATAACTTCGCCGCACTTTTTGCTTTAATCTCCACAAATTCAATCTCATGATAAGAAACAACGCGCTGCCCGTAGGCCGGGCCATGCGTTTACATCATACAGCCGTGCTTTTCGGGGTGCTTTGTTGGCTGGCCATGCCGGGTGCATCGGCACAGGCTCCCGCCCCGCAAATTGACATCCTGAACGGCTGCACCTGCCGCAACAACGCCACCACGCTCGCCGACGGCCAGTTCGCCGAAACCCTCCAAATCACGGCGGGCACCGGGCAAACGTGGACGGTCTCCGCAGTCAGCGGCTTTTTTGCGTTCGGCAGCCCGAACCCGCCCTCGCCCCCCATCCCGCTCAGCATCGGCACATCATTCGTCGAAACGCCCGCCGGCAGCGGCCTTTACTTGCTCGCTGGCATCCACATTGACAACATCGGCTACACGCTCACCGCGACCAACGGACTGGGTACAAACCTCACAGTCTCAAACAATTGCAGCTACCCGAACCCCGCCATCACGACCGATTTTTCGCAGCCGATTTGCCTCAATTCCGCGCCCATCACGCTCACCGGCAACCCCGGCGACTTGGACATCGTGACCGCCTCGTTCACCGTCAACAACCAGCCCGCCGCCACTTTCAGCCCCTCGCAACTCGGCATCGGCCAGCACATCATCAAATACACCGTCAACGGCGGTTTCGCGCAGGCCAATGGCGCGACTGACCCCGGCTGCATCCAATCCGTGACCAAAACGGTCAGCATCGCGGCCACACCCAGCACCGTCACCTGCAACGACTTCATCGAAATTTCCCTCAACCAAACCTGCAACCAAGAGATTTCCCCCGATATGGTGCTCGAAGGCAGCTACGGCTGCTACGACGACTACCAAGTGACCCTGACGACCATCCCCGCCGGGCAAAACATCGGAAACACCGTCACCCCGGCCAACATCGGCCAAACGCTGACCGCCACCGTCAAGCACCTGCCGAGCGGCAACACTTGCTGGGGCCACGTCATTGTCATGGACGCGCTGCCGCCCACGCTCGCTTGTGCCGACATCACGGCCTCCTGCGCGGTGGCCGATTATTCGCCCGAATTTTTGGCCGGGCTGGGCATCGCGGCGGCTTTCCCGAACGCCATGCCCTACCCCGCGACGGGCGTGGTCAAAATCGGCCCCAATATTTTCACCGTCGGGCAGCCGACGGTCTCCCTATTTGAAAACTGCTCGAACATCACGCTGCAATACACCGATGCCATCCTCGATCTGCCCTGCGGCACAGGCGCGGGCGGCGTGAACGACGCGAGCGCGCACATCGTCCGCACTTGGACGGCCACCGACGCAAGCGGCAACTTGGCGAGCTGCCTCCAAAACATCTACGTCGAGCGCATCCATGCCGACGACGTGATTTTCCCCGCCGACATCACCATTTCCTGCGTGAATGCGAACACCGCGCCCGCCAACACGGGCGTGCCGTTTTTCACAGAATTCGGGCAAAATTTCCCGCTCTTCCCCGCGCAGGGACTCTGCGAAATGGGCGTGGTGTACGAAGACCTCCCGTTCGACCTCTGCGACGGCACTTACAAAATCCTGCGGACGTGGACGGTGCTCGACTGGTGCCTGCCGACCAACCCCACGCCACCGAACGAAAACCCGCGCACCCACATCCAAGTCATCAAAGTCGTGGACGACCAGCCGCCGGTGTTCCAATGCCCGCCCAACGTCACGGTCAGCACCAACGCCTACGACTGTTTCCGCGATTACGAACTGCCCGATGTGATTGTCGAGGACGCTTGCTCGCGCATTGACACGGCCATCGCGCTGTACAGTTTTGGCGGCATTTGGCACTCTCTGCCCGATAGCACGCCCGCCGTGATTGCCGATTTTTTGGGCAACAACCACTGGCTGCCCGACACGCTGGCGGTTTTCCCGACCTTGAAAAAACTGCCCGAAGCCACTACGACCATCGAATACCGCATCACCGACGACTGCGGCAACATGGGCAGCTGCCAATTCACCGTCCACGTTTCGGACAATTTGCTGCCCGCTGCCGTCTGCAAACAGTTGATTGTGGACACGCTCAGCCCAGTGACGGGCTACCTCATCCTGCGCTCGCAGGACATTGACGACGGCTCCTACGCCAACTGCATCAACCCCTGGCTCAAAGTCCGTCGCTTAGAATACGGGGCCTGCCAGCCGAACGACCGCTTTTTGGATGTGGTCGCATTTTGCTGCGAAGACGTGGGCGACACGATTGATGTCGTCCTCCGGGCTTTCGACGTGGTGGTGCCCGTCGGCCCGATTGACACGCTGTACGAAATTGACAACTCGAACGATTGCATCGCCCGCGTGGTCGTGCTCGACGGTACGCGCCCAAAATGCACGCCGCCCGCCAACGTCACCGTCACCTGCGAAAACTTCAACCCCACGCTCGCGCCCTACGGCCAAGCCACCGGGCTGGACAACTGCGTGCTGGACACCATGACCGAAAAACGGATTTACACGGCGTTCGACACGATTTGCAACCGGGGCACCATCATCCGCGAATGGACGGCCACCGACGCGGGCGGCCTGACGGGTACTTGCACCCAGCGGATTCAGGTCAACTACGTCCAGAACTACCACGTCCGAATGCCCGACGACGTGATTGTGCAGGGGTGCTCGGCCTCCGGGCTGTACGGCGGCCCCACGTTCAACCGCGTGGAATGTGAGAATATGCGGATGACGTACACCGACCAAATCGTCGCGCCCGCGCCCGGAGCCTGCTATCGCATTGACCGGACGTGGACGATTTACAACAACTGCACGTACAACCCCGCCACCCCATGCGTCAACGTGCCCAACCCCATGCCCGACGTGGCCGAAGACGCGCCCGCCAACCTGCTCGGCCCGGTCATTTCGCCATCCGGGACGGCAGCCCCCTGGGCACCGACCAACGTGAAACTTACGCCGCAAGCCCCGACGACGACCAATTTCAGCACCTTTTGGTCGGCCACCGCCAACTGCTACCGCTACACCCAGCGCATCAAAGTCAACGACCTCACCCCGCCGACTTTCCCCATCGGCTGCTACCAAGTGGACGGCTGCGACACGACCGCCAACGACCCGCTGCTCTGGAACGACCCGGCTTGGTTCGACCCCGTGCTCGCCGTGAACGACCTGCCCGAAGCCCCGCTCACCATCGAGACCCTCGTCAAAGACGACTGCGGCGGCTCGAACGTGGCCATCGGCGGCTATTTGTATTTGAACCTCGATGGCGACTCGATTCAGGAAACCGTGCTGCGCCTCGAAGATTTCCCGCTCAACCCCGGCGTGGTGCCTTACGACAACTATCAAAACCCGAATTTCGTCGGCGGCACGTTGACCGAGTTTGACCAACGCCCCGTGCCCATCAACGAAAAATACCGCTTCGCCCTGCGCCAAACCGTCACGCAAGGCCAACGCCGCGCCAGCATCCGCTGGAATACCATCGCCGCGCCGACCGACTGGCTCGACCCCCATCTGCCGCCCGGCAAACACACCATGCAATGGATTGTCACCGACGGCTGCGGCAACCGCAAAACCTGCGAAACCTCCTTCATCGTCCGCGAATGCACCCCGCCGACCCTGCTTTGCGCCGCCCCGCTGAACATCGTGCTGAACGGGTACGCAACGGCCAAAGTCCACCCGGCGGATTTCCTGTTGTTTGCCAGCGACAACAACACGCCCACCTCCAAACTGCAATACGCCATCCGGGTCAAAGGCAACGGACACGGCTTCCCGCTCGACCCGAACGGCAACCCCGTCGGCACCCTCGAATTCGATTGCCCCGACGCGGGCACCATTCAAATTGACCTGTGGGTCAGGGATTTGGCGGGCAATACCGACTCCTGCACCGCCACGCTCAACCTCATTGACAACGGCGCGTGCTCCGGCCTCACCGGGGCACCACGCGGTTGGCTGCGCGTCAATCCAAACGACCCGACCAGCGGTGTCGGCGACGTGAAACTCGATTTGACAGGCAACGCCCTGAACCCCATCCAACTCACGGCGCAGTCCGACACGCTGGGCAATTTCGCCTTTGCACCCGTACCGCTCGGCGGCGATTACACCATCACGCCCACGAAAGACAACGACCCGCTCAACGGCGTTTCCACCTTCGACCTGCTGCTCATCAGCAAACACATCCTCGGCGTGGACACCCTCGACCCGCTCCGGCTCTTGGCCGCCGATGCCAACCGCAGTGGCTCCGTCACCTCGTTCGATATGCTCGAACTGCGGAAACTCATCCTCGGCCTCTACACCGATTTGCCGCAAAACACCAGCTGGCGTTTCTTCCCGAAAGACATGACCATTGACCCCGCCAACCCATTCGGCTCCCTGACGGAAATCATCCAACTGTCAGGCTTCAATCCCGCCACCCAAAACATGGATTTTGTGGCCGTCAAAACCGGCGACACCAACGGCAACGCCAAGCCCAACAATTTCCAGCAGGCCGACGACCGCACCGCAGGCACCCAGTTTTTCGAGGTGAAAAACCAATTGTTCCGCGTCGGCGACACGCTGGCCGTGCAAGTTTCGCCCGTCGGCAAATTGCCCGCCGCCTTCCAGTTCACCCTGAATTTCAATGAGTTGGAACTGCTGGACATCCGCGCCGCAGGGCCGCTGCGCCGCGAAAACTTCGCCCATTTTGCCGACAAAAATGCCGTAACGGTGGCCGCCGAACTGGCCGACACAGACCGCGACCAAGCCAATTTCACGCTCATTTTCCGGGCAAAAAAATCAGGCTCGCTCCGCGAAAGCCTGCGCCTCGGCAGTCAAATCACGCCCGCCGCCGCCTTCCGGGCCAATGGCGAACAGCTCGAACCGGCCCTGCAATTCGTGGACAATCAAGGAATTGCGTTGCCCGGTGGCGATTTCCAACTGTTGCAAAACACGCCCAACCCCGTCGCCGACGGCAGGACAAGCATCGCGTTCCACCTGCCCGAAGCGGCACCAGCCACGCTGACCTTCACCGACCCGTCGGGGCGCACGTTGAAAACCCTGCGCGGCGATTTTGCCGCGGGTTGGCACGAGTTGAACTTCAAAAAAGGGGAATTGCCCGCCGGGGTTTTGTTCTACAAAATCGAAGCGGCAGGCTGGTCGCAGGTGCGGAAGATGGCCGTGATGGAGTAGCAGAGAGGCAATTCATCGCGTATCCCCACGCACACATTTCCGAAAAAAGAGTGGGGGGCACCGCAGTGCCGCCCTCTCTTTTTTGTCGGAAACTACCAACTACCACTATCATCATCAGGCTCGTAACTCTTCAAGCGGTATTTTGATTTTTCGACGGGTTTGAGTTTCTTTTTCTTTTGGTCTTCGCGGAATGAATCGCGGTCGTCGAAGCGGCGGGCATCCTTTTTGCCCTTTTCGAAGTGCTTTGACATGGCAAAGTTGTTTGAGTGGGACAGTGATGAATAATTGGTGTAACGAACCGATTGAGGTTTAAAAGTTGCGTTTTCAAAGGTTCGGCGGTACAAAAATAAACCGCATTGCTTTTTGGTCAAGCACCATGCCGAAAATTTTTCCCGACCGCTGCCGCCAGCGCATTGTAAAACCGGAGGCTCTCGGCCACCGATGCGCGGCTGGGTTCGAGGATTTGCAAGCCCAGTTTGCCGTCGCTCGGCAAGGCCACGCGCACCGCCCCGGCGGTGTTTTTTTTGTCCTGTTGCATCAAATCCCACAGCACGGGCAGGTCGGATTCCGGCAGCGGGCGATGGCCGAAAAACCGCAAAACCACATCCGCCAGCCGTGCTGCCGCCGCCGGGTCGGCCAAAAACTGCTCGCAAATCATGCCGATGGCCACCGCTTCGCCGTGCGTGAGCGGGTCGGCGGTTTCGAGAAAATGGCTTTCGAGGGCATGACCGATGGTGTGCCCGAAGTTGAGCAGCTGCCGCAAGTTTTTTTCCAGCGGGTCGCGGCGCACCACGCGCACCTTCACGGCAATGGATTTGGGCAGGATGCGCGACCAATCTGCCGCGTTCAAATCCGACAATTTTGAAAGTTGTCGCCACAAAACTGGGTCGCCAATGGCGGCGTGTTTCAGCACCTCGGCCATGCCGCTTCGGAGCTCGCGGACGGGCAGCGTCGGCAAAAAATCGGGGTCGCAAAACACAGCGGCAGGGTTCTGAAAGACGCCCACTATGTTTTTAACTCCTTGAAAATCAATGCCCAACTTGCCGCCGATGGCCGCGTCGGTCATGGCCAACAGCGTCGTTGGGATTTGCGCGAAAGCCACGCCGCGCTTGAAAGTGGCCGCGCAAAAACCGCCCATGTCGCCCACCACGCCGCCGCCGAGATTGAGCACGAGGGCGCGACGGTCGAGTTTTTCGGCCAAAAACGATTGCCAGATTTGGGCGCAAGTCGCCAAGTTTTTGTGCTGTTCCCCGGCGGGGATTTCCACGATGAGCAGGTCGGTCGGCAGTCCGGTTTTTTGCAAAAAGACGGGCAGGCAAAGTGCCCGCGTGTGCGCGTCGGCCAGCACGACGAGGCGCGAAAATTGCCGCTCGTGCAACCAAATCGGGAATGTTTCGGCCAAATCGCCGACGAAAACGGGGTATTCGGGCAGTGAAAAAGTGTGGATTTGAGCCATTTCGGTTTGAGCGCGACCGAGGCGCGGTTTGGCCCGGTGCGGCGGCAAGTTGGGGCATCGTGCGCGAAAAGCGGTACTTTTGGCAAATTTTTCGCCCTAATCCCCGGTTCCCGCCCGCGCAAAACCACGCTTCCCGATGCGAATCCATGCCCGAACAAAATTGATTTTGGCCTGCGCCGCCTGCATTTTCGGCGCGGCCATGCTCCGTGCAGCGGACGCGACCCTGCCCGTGTCGCCCGCGCTGGCGGTCGGCACGTTTTACCTTTTCCCGGACACGAGTTTGAGCGCGAGCACTTCCGAAATCGTGCGCGAGGGCAGCCTGCTCGAAGTGCTGGGCCGCACGGCGGTGGAGCACCTCGACAAAGACCAGAACCAGCAGTTCCCCTGGTTTTTCGTGAAAACAGCCGATGGCCGCACGGGCTGGGTGTTCGGCGACGGCGTGGCCGTGCTGCGGCCTGTGGAAAGTTTGCCCGAAAGCTTGCGCCCGTTTCAGCGGCGGCCCGTGTCGCTGGGCGTGGGTTTTGAGGATGCGGTGCTGTGGTTCGCGGCCATCGAAGGCCACGACTCGAAGGAGTATCACCACGCTTTTTTCGGGGAATATTACATCGTGGCGACCAACGCCGCCGGACGTAGCGCGTCCCTGCGCCATGCCGGCAAAAGCGCGCAGGGCGAGACGCGGCTGCGGCAGTTTTTCCTGCACGATTTGACGGGCGACGGCAAGCCCGAAATTGCCCTCGAAACCGCCCGCCGCGAGGCCAACGCCCCCACCGAGAACCGCACGTTGGAGGTGTTCAGCCTGCAAAACTTGGCTCTGCGCCGTGTTTTTTCCGAAAACCTCACGCTCACCGATGCCAACGGGCTGCCCGCGCCCGCGCTTTTCAAATGCGTGGATTTGGAGGCGAAAACCATCCGCGTCGAATATGTGGACTACCTGCCTTGCGCCCGGTACTCGCTCAATTACCCGTCCAACGTGAGCGGCTCGCAGGAGCAGTGCATCGAGTTCGTAACCTACACTTACTCGTGGAATGCCCGCGCCAACACGTTTCAAATCCTGTACGAACCCACGCGCACCGCACCGACCGCCATGCCGCTCAATTTCGGGGTCAGCGTGCGGAAAAACCCCGCGCTCGCGGGCGAGGTCGTGGGCATCCTGACGATGGAGGGCCGACTGACCGTCATCCGGCAGTTCGACAAAATCACGGCGGAGGGCGGCACGAAAAAAGCAGAGGCATACCTGTACGTCCGCACACCCGATGGCAAATTCGGGTACGTCGCCGCCGGGAAGGTGCAGTGGCTGCGCGTCCGCCATGCCAAGATTTTGGAGGCTTACGGCCAAAAACCGCCGCTCGTCCGGCAAGAGTGGATGTTCGATTTCCCGTTCGTGCGGCTGCTCGGCCCGAACGGACAGATGGGCGCGGGCAACTGAATTTTGCCCGATTTTCCACAAAAAACAGGCAAAAACAGCCCGTGCGACAAATTTGAAAGCCTTTGCGACAAAACCGAACGCCGCCCGGCGCGGCCGGTCAGAACCTTTGCAGCAGCCTTTCGAGGCTGAGTGCAACACACATTTTTCACCCACCAATTTTTCTGACCGATGAAATTCAAGCTGCTTTTCGCCCTGCTCCTCGCGGGCATTTTCGCCCAGACCTCCAACGCCCAATCCACTGCCGCCGAAGCCGAAGTCCTGAAAATGTGGGATGCCGTTTGGCAAGCCTACGAATCGAACGACGAGGCCGCCATGTGGGCATACTACGCGCCGAACGCCTGCGAAATCTACCCGGACGGCCAAGCCGCCTGCGGTGTCGAGACCATGAAAGCGGGCTACGAGCAGTTCAAAACCATGCTCGAAGGCAAGCCCTCGTGGAAGTACACGAAGCCCTCCGTCCAGTTCCTCACCGCCGATGTCGCGCTGCTCATCGCCGACGTGAGTGCCGACATGAAACTGAAAGGCGGCCAGCAAATCGGCGGGCCGACCAAGTTCTCGGCCATCATCCAGCGGATTGGCGGGCAGTGGCGCATCGTCTTTGACCAACAAACGCCCGTGCTGCCGATGCCTGCGGGCAACTGACCGAAAGCAGAGGAAGGGAGCGAAAAGCCCTTTGTTGCGGCTCGCGCTCCCGTCGGCCAACGGGGGCGCACCTTTCCTCCGCTCATTTCCTAAACCCTTGTTTTTCAGAAAGATAGGCTGGTCAACGCGCTTGACTTTGCCCGGCCTGTGCTTTTCCCACCACTAAAATTTTTTTGGACATGAACCGCAACTTCATCCTCCTTTCGCTCCTTTTCCTCTGCTGCGCAAATGGGGCGGAGGCTACCACTTACTACCTCAAAAACAACAACCCAACCCAAAACTGGAACGATGCCTGCAACTGGTACACCAACCCAGACGACATTTCCGGTTCCGACTGTGGCGGCATACCCGGCATTGGCGACAACGTCATCATCACTGGCCACTCGTTCATCAACATTTCGGGCAGCGTCACCATCGCCGAGCTGTTCCGGGGCGGCTACGGAACCATTGGCGGCACAGGCACTTTCACCGTCACCGGCACGGCCACCCTACAAGGTGCGGGCGTGGACGTGGACGGAAAAGTCTATTTCAACATCCTCCACCTCAACAGCGGCACGGTTTCGGGCGCGGACACGGCTTTTGTTTCAGGTGCGGTCTATTTCAACGCTGCGGGTGTCGCTGGCAAAACCCTCGTACTGAACTGCCCCGGCTACTGGAACCAGAACAACATCGGCGTTTCCTTTGGGGGAAAATTGGTGCTCGCGGCAGGCCAGACGCTGCACCTCAGCAACGACGGAGAGAACGTTTCGATGTACCACAGTTCGGGCGGGTATTTTTACAACTTCGGCACTTTCACAAAAAACTCGAGCAAAAACTTGACCCTCGGCGCATCCAATTACTGCACGGGCGGCACCTTCAATTTCACGGGCGGCACCGTCGCCATCACGAACAACATGACCTTGACCAACGCCCAGATAAACGTCTCGAACAACACCTACCTCGATTTTCAAAACGGCGCGCGCATCTGGACGAACAGCGACCTCGCCAGCACCGGAACTGTCCGAATGAAAGGTGTCAACGACTTCGCCGCCGATTGCTCGGCCACTTTCGACACACTCATTATTTATGGCAGCGGCGGCGCGGAGTTCAACATCCCGCTCAGCATCCCGCATTTGGTGATGACCGGCGGCGCGGCATTTTTTTTCGAGGATTGCACTGTCACCGCGTCGTTTTGGTGGTTGGGCGGCCACATCTACGGCGACGCGGTTTTCGATGTCCAGCCGTTGGCGCATCTCGCCTGCGGCGGGACATCGTACACTTCCTGCAAATTCGATTTTTGGGGCGGTGCGGAATGGACGAGCGGCGGTTTTGAACTGAACGGCGGCGCGGAGTTCAACTTCCCCAACGGCGCGGATTTTTTGATTGACCGGAACACGAACGGCACCATTGGAGTCGGTTCCGGCACGCCCTACGGCGAAATCAACCTCACGCCCGGCTCCATTTTGACCAAAAACGGCACCGGTCTGGCCAAACTGGAACTCGTGGTCAACTCCGACCAGTCCCAATTTTTCGTCAATCAGGGCGGCCTCGACCTCTGGCGCGGCACGCACGACGACTCGCATTTCCAAATCGCGCCGAGCATCGTACTGCACTGCTACAACCTCGGCAACAATTTTTACCGCTCCGAAATCACCGGCAGCGGCATTTTCAGAAGCTCAGGCTCGACCAAACTCGACAGCCTGACCACGCTCGATTGCCACCTCGAAGTCACGGGCGGCCAACTGACCGTCAACACGCCCATCACCCCCATTGACTTGAAACTTTCCGCTGGCGAAATCAACGGCACAGGCCACATCGAGGTCGTGGGCGGCTTTGTCTGGAATGGCTTTTCGCACCTCAAAGGCACGGGAGAAATTGATATTCAAGGCTTTACGACCATGAGTGGCACGGGCGGGCGATTGATGTACAAAAAAATCCACCTGCACGGCGGCGGCTCTTGGGATGGCAGTTTCGATATGGCTTTCTCCTCCACAGGCCAATTGCACATCCCGCCGGGCGCGAATTTGACCGTGACCCCGACCGCAAATTTGGAAAACACCGGAAGTGCGAACGCCAACGTCGGCATCCGAGTCGAGGGTAGTTTGGTCAAAAACACGACCTACGAACTTCGCCACTCCATCGTTTACTTGACCAACCTCGGCAGTATCGAAGGCATCGGAACCATCCGAACTTGGAATTACAATTACATTCATCCGAACGAAGGTTTGCTCTCCCCCGGAAGTTCGACCGACAGCATCGGCTCGCTGGCGTGGAGCGGCCATTTTGAAAACAAACCGGCGGGCAATCTGCTGTTCAGTTTCAGGAACAACGGCGGGCAAATCGAGGGCGATGCCATGCAGTTTTTGCACAACCTGACCCTCGGCGGCACGTTGACCGTCCACGCCGACCCGTGCTGGCCGAGTTTTGAAAAAACGATTTTGACTTGGGCGGGCACCAAAACGGGCAGTTTTGCCGCGCTGAATTTGCCGCCAGACTATTCAATCGTCGTGGACGACGCGGCCAAAACAATCAAACTCGTCCACACCTACCTCGCTTCGGCGGTCACTTGCCCGGCCAACGTATCGGTCAACGCCGCGCCCGGTTCTTGCTCGGCCACGCCCGCGCTCGGCCTGCCGACGGCAGCCAACTCGAACTGTTCGGGCAGTTTCAGTTTCTCGAACGACGCGCCCGCAAATTTTCCAGTTGGCAGCACCACCGTCACTTGGACAGCCACTGACCCGCAGGGCAACACGGCCACCTGCCAGCAAATCGTGACCGTCGCCGATGTGGAATTGCCCACCATTTCGTGCCCGATGATGCTGACCGTCAACACCGACGCGGGCCAATGCACATCCACGCAGTTCGTGCCGACGGCTTCGGCCAGCGACAACTGCACGCTCGCGTCGCTGACCAACGACGCGCCCGCGAGCCTCGCCGTCGGCAGTTATTTGGTCAATTACACGGCCACCGATGCTTCCGGCAATTCGGCCCTGTGCGCGCAAGGCATTGTGGTTCAGGATGTTGAGTTGCCGACAATCACTTGCCCAACCGATATTTTGGTGGACGGCTGCGGCACCCCGAACATCATGATTGACCCGGCCACCGCGACCGACAACTGCGGCATTTCAAGTATTTCAAACGACGCACCCGCGAGCTTTCCCATCGGCACGACCATCGTCACGCACACGGCGACCGACGTGCACGGCAACGCGGCCAGCTGCCAGCAAACCGTCAATTTCACGGGCGCGGATGTCGAAAACCCGCTCATCACCACCTGCCCGACCGACAAAACCAAACTCGCCGAACCGGGGCTTTGCGGCGCGTCGGTCAATTTTTCGCCCGCCGCCGCGACCGACAACTGCGGCCAGCCTGCCCTGTATTTCTCCCAAAACAGCGGTTCGTTTTTTGCCATCGGCACGACCATCGTCACGCTCACGGCCACCGATGGGGCGGGCAACACGGCGGTTTGTGCGTTCACAATCACCGTCAACCCGCGCCAAGAGAACACCACAAACGGCCTCGACGACGACTGCGACGGCCTTGTGGACGAACCGATGAAACTGACCTTTGCCCGCACCAACGTCAGCTGCCACGATGCAGCCGACGGGGCCATTGACCTCACGGTTTTGCAGGGCCTGCCGCCGTACATGTTTGCGTGGAGCAACGGCGCAGCAAGCGAGGATTTGACTGGGCTTTCAGGCGGCGAATACACCGTGACGGTCGAGGACGCGCAAGGTTTGGTGCTCGAAAAAACCATCGTCGTGGCCGAGCCGCCTGCCATCAAAATCAATTTTGACGCGACCAATCCGCTGTGTTTCAATACTTTATCTGGAACATTGACGGCCAATCCGTCGCGTGGCGTGGAGCCATATTTTTACCAATGGAGCAGCGGCGCGAGCAATCAAACGCTGACTGGGTTGCCGTCGGGCACGTTTTCAGTGGTCGTCACCGACGCGAACGGCTGCACGGCCAGCAGCGCGGAAACGCTCACAGAACCCGCCCCGCTCCTCATTTCGGGCATGAGCGTCACCGCCAACCCGTGCTTCGGCGACGCAAAAGGCAAGGCCAGCCCCGTCATCAATCCGGCCACCAACGGCACCGGCCAACTGACCTACCTGTGGAGCAACGGCGCAGCCACGAAATTGAACACCAACCTGCCCGCTGGCACCTACACCGTGACCGTGACCGACGCGAACGGCTGCTCGAAAACAGCCGCTGCCGCACTCGTTGACCCCGCGCAACTCACGCTCGACCACACGCTCAGCGGCCCCGATGCCAACGGAAAATACACCGTGACCCTCGCTGCAGCGGGCGGCACACCCTTCGCCGCACCCGACCCGTACCGTTATTGCAAATTCAATCCGGCGACCGGAGCCTGCGGATTTTCTAAAACAAAAGTTTTTGCGAATTTGCTCGCCGGGCAGGCGTACACCTTCCGGGCGAAAGACTCGAAGGGCTGCCAAACCGAAATCAGCGTGACCATGCCCGCACCACGCCCGGCAAACAGCCGGGTGGGTGATGATTCGCTGGAACCACCGACCGCGCAAGCATTCAGTCTGTCGCCGAATCCGTGCCGTGACTTTCTCCGCTTGCGGCGCGAGGCGGATTCAGAAGGCGAATTTCGGGCACAGATTTTCGATGCCAATGGCCGTTTAATGGCTGACAAAACTTGGGCAAACGATTTGCAACAAATTGATTTTCAAACAACTGAATGGCCTTCGGGTGTTTTTTGGGTCCGGTTGCAGGCAAGCGACGGAACCACCTCCGTGCGCCGCGCCGTGAAAACTGACTGATTGCCAACGACCCGTCCAAACCCGTTGTTGGACGTTTCCCTACCCGGCCCGCGCTGCTCTGTCAGCGTGGGCTTTTTGTTTCGTCAAAAAATTTTTTCCTGTCGCACAGGCACCATCAGGCGACGCAAACACCTGAAAGACAAGGCAGTAAGCTGGCTGCGGTTTTTGTTTTAAAAACTTTTTGTGTGCCATTTTGAAAAACCATTTGCAAAACAAAAAGTGTCAATTTACATTTGCACTACCAATCACGCCTCCCGAAAACCCAACGAAAAATTTCAAAAAGAACACTTTAAAAATCAGCCTTCGGTCATGGGAAAGACGAAATACATGGACGGGGAAACGATAGGCCAGCAGGGATTTTACACCGCCAATCGCCAAGCGCACAGCCGCAAACAAGGCTACGCGCCAGGGCGTTTTGCCCAGCCCGCGCAAGACGTGCCGACGCTCCGGGAACTGGCCCAGCAAATCGGGCTGCGCCTGCGGCGGACGTGGGTGAGCCTGCGCTTCCAGTTCCACCGTGCCACTTTGGGCGTGTTCCGGCAAAAAACGGTGCTCAAATTGGGTGCGCTCACGCTCACGGGCTTCTGGTTGCTGGCTTCCGACCGCGAGCCGCTGACCCTGCTCGCCAGCCCAATCGGGATTTTTGTTTCGGACAAAGACTCGCGCAGCGAACGACCGTCGAGCAAACCCACCGAAGACGAGGCCACGCTCGAATTGGGCAGCGGTTCGACGGGTTTCGGAAAGTCGGTCAACTGGGGCGAAAACGAGGCGGCCCCGGTCGATGTGGCCGGTGTCCGCGAGGCCGAGGCGGAGGATTACATCCGCCGTTTCTCGAAAATCGCGCAAGCCGAAATGGAGAAATTTGGCATCCCAGCAAGCATCAGCCTCGCGCAGGGGCTCGTTGAAAGCCGTGCCGGCAACAGCAAACTGGCCCGCAACAACAACAACCACTTCGGGATGAAGTGTTTCTCGAAAAAATGCGCGCCCGGCCACTGCTCCAATTTCAGCGACGACCACCACAAGGATTTTTTCAGAAAATACAAAAATGCTTGGGAAAGCTGGCGCGCCCACAGCGAGATGCTGGCCTCCGGCCGCTACGCGACCCTGCAAAAACACGGACGCGACTACCGAAAATGGGCCTACGGCCTGAAATCACTCGGTTACGCGACCGACCGGACGTACGCCGAAAAACTTATCGGGATGATTGAGCGGTACGATTTGCACCGCTTTGACAGGTAAAGACCCGCACCTAAAAAATTTACGAGTCAACATTCCTTGCCCCCTCCACCTCCCATCGCATCGGCTAAAAAAGGCTATGAAAACCGATGCCCTTTTAATCTGCCTCCTGAATCCAGTTAATCCCACACCCCCCGGCGACACGCATGAGATTAGTGAACGCCTGCTGTTTGACTCGCGCCCCTGTGCCTTGCACGGGGGCGTTTTTCTTCGAAGCAGGGTGAGAAAAGAGCGAAAAGTTGAAGCGTTGAAAAACTGGATTGCCGCATAACCTCACCCGAAACGCTCCGGCCTGAACGCCCCGACCCCGATGCTCGTGGGCTGCCCGGCGGCCAATTCCGCCACCAATTTGCCGGTGCCTGCGCCCATGCTCAGGCCGCGCATGGCGTGGCCGGTGGCGATGAGGAGGTTTTTGTGCCGCTTGGCAAAGCCGATATATGGCATCCCGTCGGGCGTGACCGGGCGGAAACCAAACCACACGCGCTCCCGCAAATTGGCCCTAAGTTTTTGTAAATCAGCGAGTTCGCGGAAAGTCGGGTCGTCGGAGTAGCCGGGCATGAACCTCGGCACGGCCTCCAAAATGCCCTGCACGCGGGGGAACAAAATGCGGTCGTTGATTGGCCCGATTTCCATCGTGCTGCCGATGCGAAGGCGGTTGGCCCAAGGAGTGAGGGCGACTTTGGCTTCCAAAAAAATGCAGGGGTAATTGAGCCGTTTGCCGGGGTTTTCGATGGTCATCGAATAGCCTTTGCCGGGCATGAGGCTCATGTATTCGCCTGCCAACCGTGCGATTTGCGGCGACCACGACCCGGCGGCCAGCACCACGAGGTCGGCCTCGTGGCGGGTTTCGCCCGCGAGGGCAGCGGTGATTTTTTCGTTAGTTTGTTCAAAACCAGTCACTTGCGTGTTCCGCAGGATTTGCACGCCGCGCCGTTCGAGCAGCGTCGGCAGTTGGCGCATGAGCGTGTTGGGGTGCAGGTGCGCGTCGTCTTTGTACCACACGCCACCGAGCACATCGGGGCGAGTTTCAGGTTCGAGGGCGACGGCTTGGTCGCGGTCGAGCAGTTCGACTTGGAGGCCGAGTTGTTCGCCAGCACGGGCGGTTTCAATTTCAGCTTTGCCTTTTTTCGGGGTTTTGTACCACATAATGCAGCCTTTTTGCTCCAACTCGAACTGCATCTCGCCGCTCGCCGACCAATCTTCAAATAATTTTTTGGACAAAAACATGAGCTCGGCCAGCGGTTTCATGCTGCGCTCGACGTGGGCTTGGGTGCTCGAACGCACGAATTTCAGGCCCCAATCCAGCAGCCCCCAACTCGGCACGGGGCGCACATAAAACGGGCTTTTTTGGCTGAACATCCACAAAATGCCCTGCTCGACCATGCCCGGCGCGGCCAACGGCACGAGGTGCGAGGGCGAGAGGTAGCCCATGTTGCCGAAGGAGCAATTGTCCGTGAGGTCGCCCTTTTCGAGCACCGTGACCGCATGGCCGTCTTTTTGCAAAAAATACGCGGCACTCAAACCGATGATGCCGCCGCCGATGATGAGGACTTTCATTGAGTGAATGTTTGAATGAGTGATTGAGTGATTGCCAACAAATTATGAGTTTTAGGATGCGGCACTTGCGCGGGCAAAACTCTTTTCTTTCAGGCAAAAAACCGCTCGTATTTTGCCCGCTTTCAATTGCCTTGGGAAATTCACGCGCCCAATCACTCATTCGTACAATCACTCATTCACTCATTGAACCCATGTTCGATTATTCAAAATCCAACTTCGGCAAATACAAACGCTACACCCTCCAAAACACCCGCACCAAGACGGGCTTTTCGGTCGTGCCGGGCCGGGGCGCGACGCTGCTCGACCTGCATTTCGGCGGGCAAAACATCCTCGACGGCTACACCCAACCGGAGGAATTGGACACGATGGATTGGATGAAAAATGTGATTTTGTTCCCCTTCCCGAACCGCCTGAACAGCGGGCGGTACATGTGGGCGGGCAAACCGCACGATTTCCCGGCGAACGACCGGGCGACCGGCAACGCACTGCACGGCTTCGGGGCGTGGCAAAAATTCACGGTCACGCGCCTGCTGCTGACCGAAGTGGCCGCCGAAATCACCTGCCGCTGCTTCGACGCGGGCAAAAACCCCGGCTACCCGTTCCCGACGACGCTCGAAGTAACCTTCGGCATCAGCGACAGCCACCGTTTCCGCGTCGAGTTTTCGGTGCAAAACCGCCACACCGATTTCATCCCGGTCGGCCTCGGCTGGCACCCGTATTTCCGGTTGGTGCCCGAAGTGGGCCGCACCGCGCTGCGGATGCCCGATTGCGAGCAAGTCCACATCAACGAGCGGATGCTGCCGACGGGCCAGCGCACGGATTTCAATTCGTACAAAACCAGCACGGGCATCGGCGATTCATTTTTGGACAACTGCTTCAAAATCAAAAAGTTGGACTCCATCTACCGTGCCTCCATTTTTGGCGGCGGCCAAAAACTGACGCTCGTGGCGAACGCCAAACTGTGGCCTTTTTTGCAGGTCTTCACGCCGCCGGCCCGCACGTCCATCGCCCTCGAACCCATGAGCTGCAACATTGACGCATTCAACAACCAAGAGGGCCTGATAAAACTGCCGCCCGGCGGCGAGTGGCGCGGCGGATTTTTCTTGGAACACTCCGCCTGATTATCAAATCATTGATGCCCGGTTTTGTACGATTTTCGTGGCCGTGCCGTTCTGCCATCGCCTCGCGGCCAAACTCAACTGTATCCAATGACGCTTCCCCGCTTTTTTCAGGCAGTTTTTGCCCTTTGCTTTTTTGCAAATGCCGCCCTCGCCCAAATCCCAGCGGCCAAGTCCCGCACAAGCGTTGTGCCCGCGTCATCGGGCAAAAACGATGTGCTGGTGGAAAAATCCGCCGAGGCCGCCGACCTCGAATCCATCCCGGCCATGCGGGTTGACACAGCCAAAAACCTCTCGGTCATCACCTTCGGCTCCTGCAACAAACTCGATAAGCCACCTTTCATGTTCGATGCCATCGCCGCCAACAACCCCGATTTGTGGATCTGGCTCGGCGACATCATCTATTGCGACACGACGGACATGAACGTGAAGGCCGCCATGTACAAACGCCTGAAAAACAACCCGGAATACCGAAAACTATCTTCCAAAACGCCCATAATCGGGATGTACGACGACCACGATTATGGTATCAACGACGCGGGCAAGGGCTTCCCGAACAAAAAAATCAGCAAGAAACTTTTGATGGATTTCCTCGGCGTGCCGCCCAACGCACCCGTCCGCAAGCGCGAGGGAGCGTACCAATCCTACACCTTCGGCAAAGGGGCGCAGCGCATCAAATTTATCTTGGTGGACACGCGCTATTTCCGCGACACGCTCATCCGCGACACCAGCATCGCCACCAAACGCGGGCGGCACCCCATCGTCGAAAACCCCGACGGCGATATGCTCGGCGAAGCCCAGTGGAAATGGCTCGAACGCGAACTCAAAACCAGCACCGCCAACCTCAACATCCTCTGCACCAGCATCCAAGTCATCAGCAACGAGCACGGCCACGAAAAATGGGGCAACTTCCCGAACTGCCGCAAACGCCTGCTGAACCTCATCGTGCAAACCCAACCCAAAAACCTACTCATCCTCTCCGGCGACCGCCACATGGCCGAAATCTCGAAAATGGACTTGCAGGGCCTGCCCTATCCGCTGTACGATTTTACTTCGAGCGGCATGACGCACACCCGCACGGGCACGAGCGAAGCCAACAAATTCCGCGTGGGTGATATGCTTGTCCGCAAAAACTTCGGCCTGCTGAAAGTCCAGTGGGACGGCGACCGACCCATCGTGACCATGCAAGTCCGCACGCTCCGCAACGAGATGTTGCAGGAAATCATGGTGAAGTATTGAGTTGAAAAGAGGAAGAGTTGAAATGTTGAAGTTCAACTCTTCAACTTTTCAACTCTTCAACTCTTCAACTTTTCAACCCTTCCTCTCTTCAACTCTCCAACTCACATCCCCTCCCACTCCGGTTGGCGGTAGCGGAGCCAGAATTTTTGCAGGATTTTCAGTTCGTAAGGCCACGCAAAAAAATTGAGGCGGTAGCGCAGCCCGGCCAGCGTTTGCATCACACGGCGTTGAAAATCAGAGAGTTTCAAATCAGAGACCGTCGGGTAGCGGGCGTTCAGCACCGTCTCGAAATGTTGGATGCGGCGCACCATCGCGGGCGTGAGCCAAGGGGTGAGCGGGTTGCGGCGCAGGTCGAACGATTCCCACTCTGGCGCGAGCCAATCCTCCAATTTCGAGGGGAAACGGAAGCCTGCGCGGGTGATGCGTTCGTACAAATCGCTGCCCTCCGTCGGCACCGGCGAATAAACGTAGATGATGATTTCGGTGGCGGGGTTCGCGGCTTTGACCCTTTTGATGAACGCGATGTCGTCCTCGATTTGCCGCCACACCTGCGCGGGCGAGTCGGCGGGCAAGCCCAGCACGAAGGAGTATTCCGGCACGATGTCGAACTGCCGCATCCGCTCGGCGAAGCGCACGATTTGCGCCCCGGTCTGTTTGCCGCCCTTGTCCATCTGTTTCAAAATCGCGTCGTTGCCCGTCTCCGCGCCGAAAAAAATCATGCGGCAACCGCTGCGGCGCATCAGTTCGAGCGTCTCGTCGCTGTATTGGTCAATGGTGTCAATGCGGCCCTCGCCCCACCAGTTCATGCCTTCTGGCAGCATCAGTTGGGAAAATTCGCGCACCCGTTTTTCGCTGACGAAGAAGTTGTTGTCGTGAAATTCGACCGAGTCCGCACCCCATTTTTCCTTCACATATTTCACGTCCTGAAAAATCCCGGCGGCGGATTTGCCGCGCCAACGCGCCTCGAAAATGGGCACCACCGCGCAAAACGAACACTTGAACGGGCAGCCCATGCTCGCGTGGTAGGCCAGTGTGCGGCGGCCCAAAAACGTGCGCGGCAGGTATTTTTCGATGGGATAAAACTGGTCGAGGAAGTCGTAGGGCAGCTGGGGCAGCGCGTCTTGGTCGAGCAGGTGCTCCTTCGCATTTTTCACGACCACGCCCTCCGGGGTGCGCCACACAAGGTTTTGGATGAACTCGAACGGCTGGCCGTTTTCCAAAGCATCGAGCAGGGCCGGGAACGTGTTGTCGCCGGGGCCGTACACCACAAAATCCACCAACCCGCTTTCCATGACCACTTGGAACTGGTTGCTGGCAAAGTAGCCACCCCAGACGTTCACGACCTGCGGGAAAGCAGCCCGGATTTTTTGCGTGATTGGGATGGCCTGTCGCAACTGCGGCCCCGGCATCACCGTGCAACCGAAATATTTGAACGCGCCCGTGCGGAGGTACTGCTCGATTTTCGGCCACGGGTCGGCCTCTAAGTTGCCGTCCACGAACACAAATTCGTGCCGCCCAAAAATGGACGCGCCCACTTGCAGGATGCTGTTCGGCAGCCGGTACTTGGCGTTGCAGCTGCGCGGGTTGAAAAGCAGGACTTTGTTTGCTGGCATGGCCTGCGAAGGTAGGCACTCTCGCCCGTCGGCGCGGCAAAGGATTGGCTGGTTCGGGCAAAACACGGGGCGAGTCGGGCAAATGCCGTTTTTTCCCGCGAAAATCCCGGCTCGGCAAGCCTGTGCCGTGCGGCATCAATCGGCGTGGCGGCCCGTTTGTTTTCCGTAAAATTGCCCGACCAAACCCACTGCGCCACATGGATTTCACGCGCTTGTTCGACATCCTGCCGTACCAGCAGCGGCGTTACGCGAAAAACACCGCCCTCGCCGGGCGCGAAAACGGCGCGTGGCGCACTTGGCCGACCGACGAACTGCTGGCCGAGCGCGACCGCCTCAGCACTGGGCTGCTCCAATTGGGCCTTCGGCACGGCGACCGCGTCGGCATCTTCGCCCATTGCGGCAGCCCAAAATGGAACATCGCCGATGCGGCCATGATGCAAATCGGCCTCGTGCCCGTACCGATGCACGCCACCGCCCGACCCGAAGAGCTGGCGCACATCGTCCAAGATTCCGGGATGAAAGCCTGTTTTGTCAGCAATTTGGCGATGCTCGAACGGTGGAATGCGAGCGGTGGACGGGAGGCGGGGGGCAGCGGCCAGTTGCACATTTTCCTGTTTGAAAACACGCCCGCCGCAGGTACGCGCACTTGGGACGAACTCTGCTGCGAACCCTCCGCGCACGACCTCGAAAAAATCCAATACTACCGCGACGGCATCGGCCCGGACGCGCTCGCCACGCTGATTTACACCTCCGGCTCCACCGGGCTGCCGAAGGGCGTGATGCTCAGCCACGCCAACATCGTGAGCAACATCAAATCCGTGCTGGCTATCGTACCCGTTGACAATGAGACAGTTGCGGTGAGTTTCCTGCCGATGAGCCACATTTTTGAGCGCATGGTCACGTTCGTGTACATGGCCGCCGGCGTGGAAATTTGGTACGCCGATTCGGTCGAGGGCTTGCCCAAAACCCTGCTCGAAGTGCGCCCGCATTTTTTCACTGCCGTGCCGCGCATCCTCGAACGGATGCACGAGCGAATGCTCGAACGCCGCGCCCGGCTCGGTTTTGTCGGCAAAAAAGTGTTCGATTGGGCACTTGCGCTCGGCGAACGCTACCCGTTCGCCGGGGCGCACGGGATGCCGCTTTTTTACCGACTGAAACTCGCGCTGGCGCGGATGTTGGTTTTTCGCCGCTTCACCCGCGCACTCGGTGGGCGGGCGCGAGGCGTGGTCGTGGGCGCGGCGGCCCTGCAACCCCGGCTGGGGCGGCTGCTTTCGGCCACTGGCGTGGACGTGCGCGAAGGCTATGGCCTCACGGAGACATCGCCCGTCGTGGCGTTCAACCGCTTCGAGCCGGGCGGCGTGCATTTCGGCACAGTCGGGATGCCCGTGCCGGGCGTGGAAATCCGCATCGCCGCGCCCGACGAGCGGGGCGAGGGCGAAATCGAGGTGCGCGGCCCGAACGTGATGCTCGGCTACTTGAACCTGCCGGACGAGACCGCCGCCCGGTTCACGCCCGACGGCTGGCTCCGCACGGGCGACGTGGGCCGTATGGAGCACAAGCGTTTCCTGAAAATCACGGGCCGCAAGGCCGATTTTTTCAAGACCACGACGGGCAAATTCGTCGCGCCGGAGTTCGTGGAGCAGCGGCTGCGCGAGTCGCCGTTCGTGGCGCAGTGCATGGTCGTGGGGCTGAACCGCCCGTTCGTGGCGGCTTTGCTCGTGCCGAATTTTGAGCAGTTGGAAGCGTGGTGCCGCGAAAACCGGGTGCATTGGACGGCCCCGCAGTTCATGGTCTTGAACCCAAAAGTGGAGAAGTTTTTCCGCGCCGAAATCGAGCGCATCAACACCGAACGCCTCAGTGCCACCGAAAAAATCCAAGCCTTTCAGCTCCTGCACGAGGCTTGGACACCCGAAAACGGCCTGCTCACGCCCACCCTGAAACTGCGCCGCCAAGCCATCGTGGATAGGTTTTCGGAACAGGTGGGGGCGATGTTCGGGCGGTGAAAAAGTCATCGAGGGCAAGCCCCCCAACACCAGCGGGGCCTATGGTTGCGGCCATAGGCCCCGCTGGTGTTGGGGTTTTTGGGTGATAGTGGCCTTGTGTGTCTGACGTTGTGTAGGCCGTTTTTATTTTTTTCTTCTTTTCAACTCTGATTCAACTAGGTTTTCCAATTCGTTAAATTTAATTCTTAAAGAACTTGAAATTATCGAAATTGGTGAACCATACATTTTGTTATTTGCTTTCATTGCACGCTTCGCTATTCCATTTTTCGCTCTTTCGATATACTTATTTGGTTTATCTATTCTAATTATTAAAATCTTTGAAGACGCAATTTCAACTCTATCTATTCCAGTAATATCACACCACTCAATTAATCCTATACTCGTTGCATTTGTATTGTCAGTAATTCCATTTTCGTCTATTATTAATCCGATTTTTTCATCAAATATTTTTCGTCCGATAAACACCCCACAAGTACCAAAAAATACTATTGACATCAATCCCATTATTCTGACAAATTCAGGTGAGTTTGACCTTGACGACAGCCATCCTTCTGGATTTATTGCAAATTGAATCCCCAGTATTACAAAAGTAACTGCCCCCATGAAGTGCAATCCAATTTTTAATTTACTTAACGGTATTTCGATTTTGCTTTCCATTGATTTTTGTTTCTCTATTAATGGCTTTAACACCATAGCACTTTATTGTAGATGGGAACGCCCGTTTACAGACAAGGCTCGCTAACCCTCAGCCCAAAAGTACACCGCACCCACAAACCACAAAACCTTCAAATAAGATTTTTTCTGCAACCAGTGTGCGGCATCACGGGGCGGTTTTGGGGCAAGGGTTGGGCGCACGCTTCAAAAGAAACGGCTTACTTTGCAGTCAAATCACACGATATGAGTGCGTTACCAAGCCCACTGACCCCTGCCCAAATAGAAATACTCAAAGTCCTCGCCCGCCCCATGGCTGAGGATGAACTGCTCGAATTGAAGCGGCTCTTGGTTCGGCATTTTGCCCGGAAACTAACCCAACAGGCCGATGAAGTCTGGGACGCAAACGGCTGGACGGCCAAAGACACGGCACATCTTCGCCAGAGGCACCTCCGCACCCAAAAACCCTCCCGACAATGAAGGTTGTGTTGGATACGAACATCATTTTTACGTCTATTTCCCAGCGGTCAGACGACTACTGGATTTTCGAGCAGTTCCTTGATGAGGCATTTGTCCTGTGCGTCAACACCGAAATCTTGGCTGAGTACGAGGAAATTATTGCCAAAGAAATGGGAGGCAAGGCAGCGGATAATTTGATGCAGTTGCTGGCCCAAGCCCCGAATGTTGAGTTTGTAAATACATGGTTTCGCTGGAATCTCATCACCACTGACCCAGATGACAACAAATTTGTGGACTGCGCCATAGCCTGTAATGCCACATGTATTGTGACCGAAGACAAGCATTTTAAAGTCCTTGGAAAGATCGGCTTTCCAAAAGTGGAGGTATTGGATGTGGCGAGGTTCAAGGAAAAATTGCTGCCGTGACACCGCTCCTGCCTACTTTCGCCGCCTAATTTTCCCCGCCACAGACGGCAATCCCACCGAAAATATGTCCACACCCAGTTTCAAGGTTGACAAAGACCTCATCCGCGAGCGGCGGCACACGCTCGAACAGATAAAAACTCGCCTCAAAGAAGACTTCGTCGGCATTGACGACATCATTGACAGCCTGCTGGATTACATCCAAATCTGGTATTTGATGCCCGAAATCCTCACGCGCCCCATCGTCGTGTGCCTCTGGGGCATGACGGGCGTGGGCAAGACCGACCTCGTGCGGCGGCTCGTGCGCTACCTCAACTACCAAGACCGCTTCACCGAAATCGAACTTGGCAACTCCGACTCCACTTCATATTACAGCAGCGTGGCGGCCATCCTCGACCGCAACGGCATCACCGACGGGCAGCCGGCCATCGTGCTTTTCGACGAAATCCAGCGGTTCAACACCATCGAACCCGACGGCTCGCCCGTGCCCAACACCAAATTCACGGACTTCTGGGAGCTGCTCAGCGACGGGCGGCTCGCCAAGCGAGAAAAGGACGACCTCGATTGGTACGTCAACGAGTACATCGTCAACCAACGCCAGCGCAAACGCCGCGCCGCCGAAACCCCGCAAGCCGCGCCGCAAAACGGCGAACCGCCCGCCGCCGCGCCGGAGGAGGATTTGATGACCCAGCAAATCGGCATCTGGGAGGCGCAAAACCTGAAAAAAATGCTCGGCTTGCAGGAAGACGTGGCCGATTTGGCCGAACTCAACCGCCTGCAAATGCTCGAACGCATCGTGGACGCGAAAAAGAAAAAGCGCGTGTACGAGCCGATTGACCACTCCAAGACGCTGATTTTGATTTCCGGCAACTTGGACGAGGCTTTCCAAATGGCCCACCAAACCTCCGAAAGCGACGTGGACGCGGATATTTTCCATGCGTTCACGAAAAAAATCACGCTCGTGGACATCAAAAACGTATGGGTGTATATACGTTTGGAAGACTTCCTTGTGCTTGCAGTCCTTCTTATTTGGTTTATGACTATGATTCGAAGGAAAATGT
>JBKBIC010000024.1:6821-36002 GCA_046299435.1 Saprospiraceae bacterium | reverse complement strand
TTGGCGCGCGCGCTGCATTTCCTCAACGGCGGCCTTTTTATTATTTTACAATACCACTTTGGGGCTTTTGCGCGGCAACACGGCGGGGGGGTTCCCGAATAGTTGCAGGGTTTCAATTCCACATTGGTGCGATTGCGAGAGGTTTACCCGTACCCAGTGCCGTCTCACAAAGTGGGTTTCAATTCCACATTGGTGCGATTGCGAGTACTTTTTCTGTTTGCGCTCATCGCGGTGAATGAGTTTCAATTCCACATTGGTGCGATTGCGAGTGCCCGGCAAATCCAAGTCGGGCAAACAGTTTACATGTTTCAATTCCACATTGGTGCGATTGCGAGCATTTGGATATATGCCGCGATGCTGTCCTTGCCCATGTTTCAATTCCACATTGGTGCGATTGCGAGGAGTGCCTTTGCCTCGGCACATTTGGCTATCATGTGTTTCAATTCCACATTGGTGCGATTGCGAGAAGTTGGCGGCCAACTGTTTCGCGGTTTGAAGTTGTGTTTCAATTCCACATTGGTGCGATTGCGAGAGCACTCATGCTATCAAGCCATATTTTTTCTATGCTGTTTCAATTCCACATTGGTGCGATTGCGAGATATCGGCAAAGCGAGGCTGGGCGGTTATGCGGAAAGTTTCAATTCCACATTGGTGCGATTGCGAGACTTGATGCCTTTATGTTCCAATCGCCCGCCAACGTGTTTCAATTCCACATTGGTGCGATTGCGAGCAGCAAATCGCCATGCTTCGCGGCGAAAGGGAAGAGTTTCAATTCCACATTGGTGCGATTGCGAGCGCTGTTCCTGTGTGATGCCCAAATAAAAATTCGGTTTCAATTCCACATTGGTGCGATTGCGAGTCTTGCGGGCTTGGAGTCAAATATCGGCCTATCGGTTTCAATTCCACATTGGTGCGATTGCGAGCGTCGCTGGCAAACTATGTGCTGCCGTCCGACATGTTTCAATTCCACATTGGTGCGATTGCGAGGAAAGGGCGGGCGGAAAACGCAACGACATGACGCGTTTCAATTCCACATTGGTGCGATTGCGAGATAGTTGTTCATCCCCTCATCACGGACAAACCACTTGTTTCAATTCCACATTGGTGCGATTGCGAGCGTTGAGGCGTTCATTGGCGATGCTTTCTGCAAAGTTTCAATTCCACATTGGTGCGATTGCGAGCCGTCAGACGACTATCTGTAAAACACTGATTTTCAAGTTATTGAAAACCCCCAAAAACCACTTTTTAGCCCCCAAAAGTCGTCGAACGCCAGTGGCGCAAAAGTACAAGGCGACCGACGACTTTCCTCACAAGAAGTTGTCCAGCTCGTTTTTTTCGCGCCCGATGACCGCCTTTTCCAGCCACTGCGCGTCCCGGCTCTTGAACACAATCAAGCTGTCCTCCGACAGCCGCATCAGCCGCCGCGCCTCGTGCTCCAGCTCGCGCAACTGCACCTCCGTCAGCTCCCCCTCGAACACCGAGTTCTGTATCCAATGCAAATAGCGGCGGCACAGCCGGAGCATCTTGCCCACCCGCTTCTCGCCCACATCGTAAACCAAGATGACGTACATAAAAAGAGTGATGAACGATGAGCGATAAGTGATGAACGCGCGTGCCTTATTGATCACTTATCGCTCATCACTCGAACGAAATTACCACCAAATCTTGAACGGACGGTACTCCGGCTCCATGCCCAGGACGTACTTCGCCACCTTGTAGCATTCCAGCCGCAGCAGGTACTTGTACGACACTTTTTTGCCCAGCGTCCGGTGCTGAATCGTCTCCGCCAGCCGCTCCTCCAATGCCCGCAGGTAAACCTCCTTCCCCGATTTGTTCAAAAAACAGCCGTTCAGCGAATCGTCGAAATGCTTGGCTTGCAGCGCCCGCTTGTTCACCAACGTGAAAATCGTGCGGTCAACCAAAATCGGCTTGAACACCTCCGCCACGTCCAACGCCAGCGAATACCGCCGCGCACCCGGCTCGTGCAGGAAGCTGATGGTCGGGTTCAGCTGCGTGTGGTAAATCGCGTCCAAGGCCTGCGTGTAGCACACCATGTTCCCGAACGAGACCAGCGCGTTCAGCTCGTTGCCCGGCGGCTGCTTCGTCCGCCCGCCCATCTCGAACTCGTTGACAATCAAGTCAAAAGCCGCGTAGTACACCTGCCGGCAATTGCCCTCCAAGCCCATCAAAGCCGCCACGTCCGGCACATCCGCCAAGCCCGCGCGGTGCCGCTCGATGGCCTCGATGTGCGCCCCCAAATCCCGCCCCCGGCCCCCGTAGTATTTCAGGTTGCGGAGCATGTTCGCCGACGCGCCCTCCACAAAGCCCCGCGCCAAGTGCAGCCGGCGCTTCGCGTTCAAGTACGCCCGCGTCTGCTCCACCTGCATCTTGCCCGCCAGCAAATACTCCTTCGGCTGGAACGACCCCGTGTAATGCTCATGGTAATCAAAGAAGTGCACCGCCACCCGGTGCTTGCCGAGGAAATTGAACAACGCCGAGTTCGCATCGAGGCTCCCGAAAACGTACAGGTTCTCCAAGCCCTCGACGGGGATGAACTTCGCCGGCAGCTCCGCGCCCGACTCGTCCACCGGCGTGAACCGCAGCGTGTTGTCCTGCCGCGAAAGGCGGCCCGGATTGAAAAGATAATAAGTGTCTTTCATGGCTGGAAACACAGCTTTTGCCGGGCAAGCCCGGATTTTTCAAGACGGTTGGCCGCAACCGTTTTAGGTTTGTCGCCCCGTTTTTTTAACCGCCTCGAATTCGAGGCGGTTAAAAAAACGGGGCGACAAGAAGCACCAGGCTCAATTCCAGGCTCAATTCCACGCAGTCGCATGGAATTGGAAAAACCCGGCCCCTCCCGATTTTCAACCGTGCGGGATTCCGCACGGTCAGCAAAAAACGTCATGGCAAAAAAGCAAATCACCGTCGAAGGCATCGAGATCGGCATCACGCGCCGCAACCAAGACGAATACCTTTCCCTGACCGACATCGCCCAAAAATTCGGGGAGCCGCGCATCATCATCCAAAACTGGATGCGGGCGCGGAACACCATCCAGTTCCTCGGCGTGTGGGAAACCATGCACAACCCCGGTTTTAACCGCGTCGAATTCGATGCCTTTCTGTTCGAGGCCGGGGGCAATGCATTCACCATGTCCCCCTCGAAATGGATCGAAAGCACCGGGGCCATCGGCATGGTATCCAAGCCCGGCCGGTACGGAGGCGGCACATTCGCCCACAAAGACTTGGCGTTCGGGTTCGGTTATTGGCTCAACCCGGCGTTCCAGCTCTATTTGATAAAAGAATTCCAACGCCTTAAAGAAAAAGAAGCCGAAGAATCCAACCTCCAGCTCGACTGGAACCTCCGCCGCACCCTCTCCAAAATCAACTACGCCGTCCACGCCGACGCGGTGCGCCACCACCTCGTCCCGCCCCTGCTCCAAAACACCCGGCAGGAAGGGCTTTACCATGCCACCGAAGCCGACCTCCTGAACCTCGCCCTCTTCGGCGTCACCGCCAAGCAGTGGCGCGAGGCCAACCCCGACCTGCGCGGCAACCTCCGCGACCACGCCACCGCCGAGCAGCTCCTCGTGCTCGCCAACCTCGAAAACCTCAACGCCGAGTTCATCAAACAAGGCCTCGACAAACAGGCCCGCCTCCTGCGCCTGAACGAAATCGCCATCCACCAGCTGCAGCTCCTGCTCGACGTGCCGGGGGCGCGGCTCTTGGGCGCGGGGCAGCCGCGGCTGCCCTACCCTTCCTCGCCCGAATAGCAGAAATCGTGGTACGAGCAGTTTTTGCAGTACGGCTTGCCGATCGGCGGCGGGCAGGTTTCGAGCGCGACCACGCGCCACACCTCCGTTTCCCAGCCTTCAACCTCCCGAACGTCCGCCTCCGTCAGCGGCTCGACGGCCTCCGTTCTCCGCAAATCCGGGTATTCGATGAGGCCGCGCGCACCTGCCACCCCGCCCTGCTGCCGCAACTTGTAGAGGTAAAACTTGACCTGCGCCCGGTGCGCCGTTTCGAGGGCGCGGCCCCGCTTGGTCTCGTGCACGGTGCGGGTGCGCGGGTCGTAAAAGTCAATTTTGATGCCGTCGAGCTCGACCTGCGTGTACCGCTCCGGGCGGCGGTCGTAGGCCGTTTCGCCGATGAGCTTGCCCTCGGCCACGAGGTCGCTGGTGTGCTCCATGCGGATTTCGTGGGCGTGCAGCCAGAGCTCGCGGCGGCACACGTGCAGGAGGTTGATGTGGGTGGCGGTGACGTGTTGCATGGTCAAAAGAAGTTGTCCGGGTTCTGAAGTTTCGATTCGTCCAAGCCCGTTTCCAGCCCATACAAATCCTTGTGCCGCGAGAGGCAGTAGTAGTTTTCAAAACTGTCCGCTGGGTCGCAGTAGCTTTCCAGTCCCGTCCGATTTCGGTCGCTGTCGAACATCGAAAACGTGAACTTCGATAGGATGCCCTGCAAAGTTTTCTGCTCAATTTTCCCCGCGACATAGTCCTCTGCCCGCACCTTGTTCGCACAGGTTTTCCGGTAAAACTTCCACACTGCCGCGCCGTCCACCGCCGAATCGTCTGCCGACCAGAGGCCTGATTTTTCCAAGAACAGGAGCTCATGCGGGCTGAAAAAATCGTCCAACTCGCCCTTTTCGTTTTCGATTTTCACGGGCAAAGCCAGCGGCACGAACACCGAGAGCGTCTTTTGCTCAATCAACTTGAACTTCTCGTGCGCCGCCTTGAAGTCCAAGTTTCGGAATAACGGCAAGTAGTTGTCCTGAAAATTTTCCACCAATTGGCTCTGGTTTTGCCGCTCGATTTTGTCGAAAACGCGGTCGTACAATTTCCTGAAATCCTTGTTTTCCAGCACCTCGCGCCGCTCGCTGGCGGGCATCTCGCGCATGGCCTCATACCGAAAATCCTTGCTGTGCAAAACGCCCGGCTCGTTGGCCTTGAACAGCCAGACCTCGCAGCTCTTCTTCCGCACGTTGCGGTTCACGCGCCCGGCCATTTGCTCGTCCGAGTCGAGCAGCGACACGTTTTTGAAGCCCAAATCCATGTCGATATCTACCCCAGCTTCAACAACCTGAGTGGTGACGAGCAGCACTTTCAAGCCTTTGGCCTGTTGGTTTCGTTTCAAATAGGCGATGATTTCGCGGCGGCGGCTCTCCAAAATCGTCCCGGACAGCACGAAGATTTCATCGAAAAACGGCTCCAACTTTTCCACCTCGACCCGAAACTCGGTGGCCGATCTTTTGAAAATGAACTCAATCATCGTGAACACGCGCTCCTCGCTCGCGGGCATCGCGGCGCGGGCACGGGATTTTTCCAATACGACGGCGGCTAGTTCCGGCAGGCCGATTTCTTCCCTGCCCGGCCCCAGCAGGTCAAATTTGAACGTGACGCGGCCCCTGAAATTCGGGTTTTGGAAATAGCGCTTTGGCTCCGGCAGCAAATCCACGACCGGCGGCAGCTGGTTTTTCGCCGCCCGCCGCACGGCCTCGATTTTGTCCAATCGCGGCAACGTGGCTGACATCAGGACGAACCGGATGTTGAAAAACTGGCCGTACTGGTTGAGCAGGTGCAGCATTTTGTCCCACTGCCGGGGCGGGTACGATTGCAGCTCGTCGAGCACGACAACCGAGTTGGCCAGCCGGTGCATGAGGTAGATGTCGTCCTTTTTGTCCGATTTAAGAATATCGAAAAAGCGGATGTGCGTCAGTAGAGTAAAGGGGTACAGTACAAAGAGGTTTTGCAGGAAATCGCGCTTGCGGTCGCCGTACAGGCCGTCTTCTTTGGCTTCTTCGCCCTCGTCCTCTTCGTTTTTCACCTTTGAAAGCGTTTGGAAACCCGCCCGGCTGTGCAGCAGGGCCATGTCGTCGTCGGTCAGCAGCAGCGTTTCTTTGATGTTTTTGTGCGTCTGGGTGATGAGCGTCGTGAAGGGGAAGACGTAAAAAACCTTGTTCAGCTCCGGGTTTGCCCGCAGCAGCTCGGCCACGGCGAGCATCGAAAGGTTGGTCTTGCCGCCGCCCGTCGGGGCTTCGAGGTAAAAAAGGCGTTGGTCCGGGTGGCCCGCCAGCGTCCGCAGCACTTCGACGGTCATTTCGGTGCGGAGCTGGTTGAGGTTCTTTTCGCTCGGCTCGGTCGGGTGCTGCGCGGCGTAGTTTTCATCTTCAAAAAGTTCGTAAGCGCGAGCATTATACCCCTTTTCCGTTCGGGCAGCGTGGATGAGCGCGGCGCGTTTTCCGACATCGAACACGCCCCAATGTTCCTCCGTTTCGAGCCGCATTTCGTTTCCATAGTGCCAAGTGGCCATGTAGTCGGCGGCGGTGAGCAGGGAAAAATTGAGGCGGAGGAGGGCGAAAAGGGCGAAATCGGTGGCTTTCAAATCCTCGAAATCGTCCATGACCGCCGCAAAATTTTCAAAGCAAAACTCCGACAGGTCAGGCATCGGGAAGCCCTGGTAAAGCCGCAAGTATTTGTCCAACTGGTCGCGGAACTTGATAAACTGGCTTCGCCCGACACGTTCGCGGGGCGTTTTCAGGCGCGGGCTGTGGTGCAGCAAAATCGTGTTTGAAAACAGCAACGCCAAGGCGGCCAACTTCGACAGGTCTGTTTCCGAGATTTCCAGCGCGCCCAATTTTTCAAGATGATAAACTGAGAACAAGTAGCCGCCCAGTTCGGAATGGCCGTAGCGCGGCGTGAAAATCTCGGCGGTTTTGCCCTGAAAAAGGGCATCGCGGTTTTGCATCCGGTCGGTCTGGAAAAACTCGTTGGCCTTGCCGAAATCATGGAAAACAATGGCATTGGCGAACAACGTCAGCACCCAATCCTCTGCCAGCGCGGAGTTTTCAAATTTCAAAACCCCGACAACTTGCCTGGCCAGTCGCTCAACAGCGGCATCAAGCCCGTGCAATCGGCAGATTTTTCGGGCGTGCTCGAGCACCAGCGCGAGGTGTTCGCCCAGCGTCTCGGCTTTTTTGTCGGCGGGGTCGCCCGGTTTGGGAATGTGCGCGAGGTATTTTTCGGCATGGGTCAATAGGTCTTCGGCTCGCAACGGGTTGGCGAGAAAATCGGAAAGCGGTCGCATGGCAAAAGGCTTTAAAAAAGTTGGATGATTTGGGATTGGCCGCCGTTGGCCGAGCGCAACAGGAAAAGGTCGTCCAAAACGGAGTCCTGCCGCAATGTCCAGTTCGTGAACGCGAATTCCGCGAGGTCGTATTGCACGAATTTCATCGGCTTGGCCGAGCGGCTGGCGGCTGGTTGTGCGGTCGAAAACAGGTCAGGCGCGGCGGCTTCCTGCGGCGGGTCGCCGACGAAAAAATCAATCGGCAGCCGCTCGAAATAGGCGAAGGTCGGAGTGTTGTCCACTTGCCGGAGGGCAAACGACACACGGGGTTTCCGTACGCGCTGACTCTGCACGGATCCTTCACGGACAAAAACCGAGCGCACCCGAAAGTCCGCCGTCGCCACGAACGGCTCAAAGCCGTACTCCCGCACCCCGTCCGCTTCCCACCAAGCCGCGCACTCGTTTTTCCCGAAATAGGGCAAAAACTCCGCCTCGGCAGCGCGGATGCGCGTGTGCAGCAGGTTTTGCAGCGCGTCGTCGAGGTCAAGCAGCAGATAGACCCGGTACGCGGGCGAGCGCAAGGTTTGCTCCGTGACGATGAGGTTGCCGTCCGCGTTCGCGTAGCCGACCGTGTTGGTGTACTTGACGACGGTTTTGACGAAGTTGCCCTTGTCGTGCCAGCCTTCGAGCGGCTCGATGCCCACGCGCAGGCCGCGCAGTTTTTCAAAATACTCCGGGAAATAGCCGCGTCGCTGGTAGCCTTCCAGCCCGGCAATGGCACCGAGGATGCCGAGCAGGGCGGGCTTGTGCAGAATGTTGAACGTGAGCTGCAGGCCCTCGTTCACGTCCGGCTTTTTGAACACGCCGAAGTCGCCCTTCAAATCGAAGGAAATCAATTTCTGGCGCATGGCTTATTGGTGGATTTCGTGAAAAATGGCCCCGTCTGGCTTGCCCTTGACTTCGGCGGCGGTGGAATCGTACCAGATTTCGATTTTTTCGATGGCGTTTTTGACGTGCTCGCGGGCGAGGATTTCTTTCACTTTCGACAGGTCAATCGTCCGTTTTTCGTCGTCCTTGATTTCCACCAATTCCACGAACGAGGGCAGCACGAGCTTGGAACCGGGTTTCAACTGCACCCAAAGCAGCAGCTCGTTTTCGGTGCCGGACTTGGCCGAGGAATCGTACAGCGTCACGCCGCGCGAGAGGCCGGCTTTGAGTTTCGAGATGTCCTCGTCGTTCAGGCTTTCGCCGCCGGAGAGAGCCGCGAGGTCGGCGAGGTTCTGCGGATTGACGGAAAAATGGTGGACGTAGTGGCCTTCGCGGAGCTTGAACTGGGTGCCGAGGGTGGTTTGCATGGAGTCCGCGCTTTTCTCGTTGGCGTTGCGGAACGGCGAGGCGATTTGCTCGGAATAAATGGCGTTTTCGGGAAAACGATTGACCCCGTGCGTGATTTGGGTCGTGCCGTGAATAGGCAAGCTCACACCTTTCTCTGCAAACGTGCCGCCGAACAAGCGGATGTCTGTGCAAGTGAGCAGGTTTTTCAGCACCTCTTTTCGGAGTTTCACGTCTTTGTCCTTGCCTTCGGTTTTGGGAAAATCGCCGAACAATTTGATGTAGGTTTCGCCGAGGTCGCGGGGCTGCATTTCGTCACTCAAAGACTTGAAATAGAAGACTTTGTCGCCGGGCGAAGTCTTATTTAACCAGTTTCGAACGCTGTATTTAAGCACTTTGTCAGTGGCGTACACCGTGCCGTCAGGCAGGGTTCGGGGCTGGTGCGAGAAGTCGGCGTTGTAGTTGGAGTTGATGGATTTGACGATGACGCATCCGAAGACGCGGTTTTGGAATGGTGTGGCCATGATTGCGATGGATTTGAGTTTGGAGGTGAAAGAAATTAGTCGTTCGACGGGGTGGTTTCGGCGGAGTCGGCTTCTTGAACTTCTTGTTCAGCGTGCAAAAGGGTTGTCCTAAAGGTTTTATCGCCTTTTCGGACGAGCTCGCGGTAGAAAACGCCCGCCAAAATGAGCGGTCGCTGGGATTTCAGGTCTTTTTCCAATTCGAAGGAGAATACTTCGCTGGACACCCTTTCGAACCTTCCCGAATAACCTTTATGGGCATACCGGAGGAAAAACTCTTGCAGGCTTTCCCGGAATTTGCCCACATCAGTGAAGCGGAAATAGGGGTCGAGCATTTTGTAGGTACGGTTGGCGGATTCGTTTTGGAGGAAAATCCGGGCAAGCACCTGTCCGGCGGCAAAGGCAAAATGCTCATCTTTTTCGAGGTGCGCCGTGCCCGCCGCCACGTCTTTGACTCGCTGGACGAGTTCTTCAATTTTTGCTGGCATAAAGAGTGGATTGATTGGTTTGAAATATTGGCGAAGGCTGAACAGCAGGTTCAGTTTCGTGCAGATGTTTCGTTCCTCGGTGTTGATGGGCCGGGCGAAGCCGGGCAGTTTTTTGTACTCGTCCATTTGCATGTCGTCCAAAATCCCGGTCAGCAGGATTTCTTCGATGGCCCGCCCGGTGACGCTCTGGCGTTGGCTTTTGAAGATGAAGTCGTAGAAGGCTTTGCGGTATTTCAGGACGAGTTGATGGTTGTTGGGCTTCTTGAAATACTTGCTTTTTAACTCATCAAACCATTTGAAAATCATCTGTGAATTGAAAAAGTCGGGCAGTTTGGCCGCCAAATGGGCGACGTTCCTGATTTCCTCCGGCTCGATGTCCCCTTGCGTGAAAAGATTTCGCAATTCCCACGCTTTGCCTGTGCTGTCCTTCAATTCATACTCGAAGCGACTGACAAAATCGAAGTCGCGGATAACCTTTTCCTTTTTTTCGATTCCTGAAAAAACAAGGTAATAGTTGCCAATCTGGTCTGGAAAATCTTGCCAAAGCTCTTTGATGATTTCGAGATATGGTTTGCGTTCGTCCCCTCCTCGACGAGCGTCTTCTTTAAATAACTTGAAAGCTCTTTTTCGGACAGTTTCGGGGCTATCAGGCTGGTCTTCGCGCTCGTCTGCCATTATGAAAATGGGAACGGGGTTGGGAAGCAGCGGTGGCTTGTTTTTCAGTAAATTTTCAAATTCAAAAAGTGCTTGCGCCTCTTTCAGCGAAATGCGGCCAGAAATGCTGAAAGAGGCAGATTGGTGCGTCAGGAAAGAGATTTTATTCGAAAAAGTGTTGAAAAAGCCGCTGGTTCCGAAGACTTCTCCCTTCTCATCTACCATGTTGTAATGGGCTGTGTTGAAAAGTTTTTCAGTCAGGTACTTTGTGTGCGAGGCTTGATATTTTTCGATTGGCTCGTCCAAAAAGATAAAAACGTAGTGTTTCTCTTTCAGCCCCTCAAAGTCCGATTTAGCGAGATTGAGCACTTTTTGCAACCTGTCGTCGCTGTTGAGCAGGTTTTTGAAAACATCGAGCCGCCCTTTTTCGGTTGGGTCTTGCAAATACTCGTATGCCTTTGGAAAATACCTGTCCAATCGCCGGGCCAAGCTCACTTTCTTCTCTTTCTGCAGCGACTCCTTTTTGAAAGCCACCATATAGGGCGAGCAAGAGTGAATAGCCTTTTCAGGGGCATCAAGGCATTTCCAAGGGTCAATCATCCAAGCGTTTTTGACAGCGGATTGACACTTTTTGAGGAAGTCTGGCGAGCCGACTTCTTTCCCCGTGTAAACTATTGTTTCAGCTTTCTGGGGGTCAATTGACCAATGACCTTCGGTTTTGACAAGCCGTAGGCAGATGTAAAGGCCGTATTTTGGCTCTGCGCCAATCTCTTTGAGTTCAGCTGCAGCTTGTGTGAATTGGACGAGTTCTTTTAGCATGGCATTTCTAAAAATTTCAGGTTTCAAATTTTCCTTTCGCCGGGCAAAGGTCTCCGCAGCCCTTCCGAACCCATTCCCCCCCCACCCCTCAAAATCACCTCCCCGAACCCAAACCCCTCCGCGTTCATCCGCCCAAACCCCGCCAGCAGCCCCAGTTCCACCAACTCGCGCGGCGCGTCCAACTCGAAATCGAAACGATAGCCGCGCACCCGCGTTTCGGCGGCCTTGCCGCTTTTTAAGGTTATCAGTTGCGAGCGCGGCTCCCCGCCAACGACCCGGAAGCCGAACTGCGAAGCATCCCAGAACCGGGGCGGCTCGTGGCCGGTGGCGGCGCGGTATTTTTCCAAGAGATTGAGGAACAGCAGCTTGCCGAAGTCCGGGTCGTCCGGGTGCAGGTATTCGTCTGGGCGGCTTTCGCGCTTGCGGGCAATGACCAGCGGCGAGCGGGTGCGGATATGGACGGGCGCGCCGCTCGCGGGCAAGTTGGGCGGGCGCATCTCCACTGTGTTCACTGAAAAACTGGCGCGGCTCGTGCGGTCGCCGAGCGTGAACTTTTGCTCCTGAAAAAGCCCGCGCACGAATTCCTCCGCCGTCCTGTCCATGTAAAAACCGACGAGCAGCGAAACCTCACCACATCCGATGTGCAGGCGGTCGCCTTCGATGCGGCGGCGCGGCACGTCCAACTGGCTGAAACAGAACAGTTTGAACGATTTGCGTTCAGGGGTTTGGTGGCCGCGCTGGTGCAAGTAGGCCGCAAATTCCGAGTCGGCGTTTTCGATGACCCGATAAATCCACGCCGATAGTTCATATTGATATGATAGCGGCAGGGTCGGCTGTGGGTCGAGGCATTGGAGGGCGATTTTGAATTGCATGGCATTGAGTTATTTTTCAAAAACCTTTGGCGAAGGTTGAGGGCAGGGTCACGAACTCATTACCTACCCCCTACCCTGTCGGCTGTTTTTTTCAGAAATTCATGTGTGAGACCACCGCCCGGAGGTGCTCCCGGAGCGATTCGGGCGCATACACCTGAATATTGAGGTGGTAAAAACCGAGGATGAAATTGGACAGCCCGTAAAAGTTGCTGTTCACGTCGCCCTGAAAGTCAAAGAAATTCGGGTCGTCCGTCGGCTCGATGTGCTGGCGGGTGAGCGGGTACCGCTCGATGAGCTCGTTGTAGGCCCCGACGCTGAGGCGCAGGTGTACGTTCACTTGGTTGTTGTTGACGATGCGGAAAGGGTCAGTTTTCATGATATTGTGGCTGCCTTCATGCTGCCACGGCGAGTCGGTCATCTTGACCCGCACGAACCGCGTGAGCCGGAAGTGGCGGATGGCGTGTTTTTCTACGTCGAAAGCGTGCAGCATATCGTCGGCAGGCACGACGTGGAATGGTTCCACCAACCGGTCGCCGACTTGGCTGCTGTTGGATGAGTGATAACCCTCCAAAACGACGCGGCGTTTTTCGGCTTGGGCCTGTTCCAATATGTCCACTTTGGTCAGGTGCGGCTTGCGGAGATTGGCAAAGCCGAGCTTGCTGTAATCGTACAGCGCATGGAGCTTTTGGAGCAGATGGGCCTGCTGTTCGGGCGTGGTTCGCAGGTTTTGGATGGCCTCGTGCAGGAGGCTGCGTTCTTCTTCGGAGAAATAGAGCAGGCTTTTGACCTGTTTCAACGGGCGGTTCACCACGAAGGCGTAGCGGTGACGTTTGGGATCCTTGTCTATTTCAAGGCCCAGCTCGCCGAACGCGGCCAAATCGTTCGCTATGGTATCGGGATGAACGCCGTACTTGGCGGCAAGCTGGCTCTTGGTGTGGCCGTACGGGCGTTCGATGAGGGCGCGCATGACGCGCAACAGGCGGGCTTTGGTGCCGTATTCGGTGTCAGTGGGCATGGGTCAATATTTAAGGGCAATATTAAACAGAATGACAATGGGAAAAATGCCCTGCCCCGCAAAACAACACGATTGCATTTTGTCGGCAGCCACGCAAAAAAAGCCCCCGGCAGCCGGAGCCGCCGAGGGTTGGTTGATTGCGAAAACCAAAAATATCTCAGTTCAGATTGACCGCACGGATGGCATCGGCCAGTGCGTGGCGACACGGGCTGCAGCCGAGGGCCGCGCCACCGGCGAGGTTGGCGGTGGTCTTCGGGGCGGTTTTCCATTTCAGGTTGAAAAGAGCCATTGGTCAAAAAAATGTTTGATGCCAAAAAATCAAAGGCAGAGAAAACCGGGCGGGGTATGCTGCTCTACCATTGAGCTATTCCGCGCGAGCGAAAGCAGGAATCGAACCTGCAACCCACCGATTAACAGTCGAAGTAACCCCAAATCCCGCACTGCTGCCTTTGGTTGCGCAAGCGGGACTCGAACCCGCAGCCTTTGGTTTTGGAGACCAACGCTCTGCCAATTGAGCTACACTCGCCCACCCTGTCGGCGGTTTGAGCAGGACTCGAACCTGCAACCCGGCGTTTAACAAACGCCCGCTCTGCCATTGGAGCTACCAAACCGTACCCCACTCTTCCTTGGGGCGCAATCCGGGGCTCGAACCCGGTTCTCCGCCGTCACAAGGCGGTATGCTACCCATGCAACAAAAGCACCATGAAATGTGTACCCCGCGAGGGACTCGAACCCGCATCCGTCTGACGAGACAGGCCAGTGCCCAGCCGTTGGGCTATGCCACCGGTTAGTTTTGGGGCCAAATCCAAAAATCTTCACGAAAAACGGGCGAACAAAAGGCGTGCGCGAGCGGGCCGTTGGCCCTCGGCTGGATTCGAACCAGCACACCCAGGGCTTGTGACCCAAGGCTCTACCAGTGGATTGCGAAGTATCGCGCACAAGTCAGTATCGCCCGTGCTTTTGCACGGGGCAGCCGCAAAATGGAGAGGTCGAAAACCGGGAAAATTCGATGCCCTGCATCCGGTGGCTGCCTTGCCCGAAGACAGCCGCACCACGAGGGCGAAGCAATCAGCAGGCGTGTGTAGGGTGGTCGAGTCGGCGCAGAGACTGGCCGATATGTCGCTCGGTACGCTTTCGCCAATTGAGGCGAACGTCGCTACCAAACCTCTGTGGTAAGTGTTGGGCTGTGCGTACCATGTTGCTGATGATTGAAGTTTGTGATTGAGTTGTCGGCTTTAACCGGATGGTGTTTTGGAAGGTTCCGAGGGCAGAAAATTTTCTGGCTTTCTCTCCCCGACGTTTCTGCCTTCCCGGAAACGGGGGCAAAAGTGTGGCGGCAAAATTTTCGTTTCAAGCCCCCCACTGAAAAAAACCGCAGGCCTGCCTCGTGCTGCAACCCTACGGTTTTCGGCATCCCACACTCCCGCATTCAGGCGAATTTTTCGGAAAAGCAGAGAGTCAAATCTTTACTTAAAGACATCTTTAAAAAAAGACATAAAGAAAAATAGACAGATTGGGGCGGAAAAATGATGCTTGACCGCAAATGGTTCGCTTGCCGACCTTTCCCGAAGCGATTATCCGTCGCTCAGATTCGATTTAAGGCGATTTTTCCCGACAAACCAACATGGCCAAAACCAAACGCATCATTCGCTTAAAACCCAAATAAACAGAAGGATTTATTTAAAGAAGTAAAGACGTAAATCTTTATTTATTAATTTACATCTTTACTTTCTGGTGCTCTTGTGCATTTCTATTGCCTCCATGATGACATCGGTGATGGACATCCCCAACTCGGTGGCATAGATTTTCAACTCCTTCCGAAACTCCTCGGTCGCCTTGAAATTGATGAGCACCATGCGGTCGCTGTTGCGCTTGCTCAGGTTGTGGCTTCTTTCTTCGAGCGGTGGCGGCGCACCTTTGGTGTCCGGGCGGGGTGGGAGAGGCGGGGCACCTTTGTGGTCGGGTCGGTTGATTTTTGCCATGATTCAAAGTTAGGATTGGATGGTTTCGATGCGGTTCACGATGGCTTGGATGGCCTCGTCCACGCTTTGGTTGATGGTCTTGAAGGTGGTCTCGTTGGCGGCCTTTCCGAGGTCGTGGGCCTGCCCGATGGAGGTCTTTTCGGGGATGGAACCCAAGAAAAAGTAGCCGGCCTCGGTGATGTAGCGTTGTGCGCCGTTGATTTCGTTTTGGCTGGCCCCGACACGCGAAAGCAGGATGCCTATTTTGGGCGCGTCAACACCGCTGCTCACCAGCTCGTGCGCGAGCCGGATGGTGGGGCGCAGGTCGTCGAGTGTCACGCCGGTCGGCAGCACGACGAAGTCGCTTTGGCGGGCGATGTCGAGCGTCATGCGTGTGGCGTGCGGCGCGCCATCGAAGATGACGAGGTCGTAGTTTTTTGCGTCTTTGAGGGCTTCGTTGATGCTGTTGAACTGCTCCACGCGCACCAACGGCTCCAGTTCCTTGCTCATTCGGATGCGGTTCCACTCCGTCACGGTGCCTTGCGATAAATCCATGTCGGCTATTTTGACGCTGAATTCGTTGCGGGCGTACTCGACCGCGAGCAAGCGCGACAATGTGGATTTGCCCACGCCGCCTTTTTGAGATACAATGCCTATGATTTGTGCCATACAAACGTTTTTGGGCGCAAATATGTAAAACTTTAAGTAAAGATAGTTTTATATAAAGATATAAAGACTGTTTGGCAAGACTGTTTACTTCAAAAAAAGACAACAACACCAACCATCGCTCTTGTTGTTGTTTTACTGGTTATCTCCTTTTTAAATGTTTTAAATCGGCGTAAAGCATTGTCTTTCAATTTCTTATGGGTTCATGTGTATCAATATTGGGAAAATTTATACCAAAATTGGGAGCAGGTGTACCAAAATTGGGAAGCAGTTATAGCATATTTGGGTTCAACTGTATCAAAAATGGGAGAGCAAGTGCTTTCGGGTATGTTGTGTAACATTTTTGGGAAGATTGCACCCTGCGTATCACCGTCAATCTTCCCAAAAATGTTATTCTTGTTGAATTGAGGCACGTTTTCTTCCCAATTCTGATACAGTTGGCCGGGCCGGCTGCCGAAAAAGCCCGGTTCGTCCCAAATCAGGTATAAATCGCTTCCGCACAAACATGGCCACCAAACGCACCGCCGGCAACAGAGGCATTTCGCTGGTCAAAAAATCCAACCAACTCATCGAGGCTCGTTACAAGTTCGATGTGTGGGAGACCCGCTTTTTCTTGGCCTTGCTTTCGCACATCCGCCGCGAGGACGAGGATTTCAAGCCGTACCGCATCTGGTACCGCGACCTCATCAAGACCTTCGGGCTGAAATCCAACCAATCCTACGACCTATTGCGCGAGGCAGCCCGCAGCCTGATGCAAAAGAGTTTCAAAGTGACGAACGTCACCGAGAGCGGCATCAAGCGCGACAAAGAATACCACATCGTGCGCACGGTGGACTACATGGCGGAAGGGGAGGAGCACAAGGTCGGCGCGGCGCAAGAGGAATTCATTGACGTGACCTTCGAGCCGGAGATGCGCCCGCTTTTGTTGCAGCTCCAAAAAAACTTCACGGCCTACGACCTCCGCAACGTGGTCAAGCTGGGCACTTACCCCATCCGCATTTACGAGCTGCTGAAACAATACGAGAGCATCGGCCACCGCACGCTCGGCTTCGAGGAAATGAAACGGATGTTCGAGCTCGAAAACGAGTACCCGCTGTTTGCCAATTTCTTTCAGCGCATCATCGAGCCTTCCATCCGCGACATCAACGAGTACACCGACCTGCGCGTGACCAACACCGAAAAAATCAAGCACGGCAGAAAAGTGGTGTCCGTCAAATTCATCTTCGAGGCAAAAACGGAGGCCGATTTGAGGCGTTTGCGCGGCGAAGTGGCCGCCCCGCCGCCAGTGGAGGAGGAGAAAGCCCCGAAGCGTCAGGCCGCCAAGCAAGCCGCGACTACCGCCGAAAAAGACCATCTCATCAAGGCCCTTTTTGACGACGTGGTACACAAGCTCGGCGTTACGCCGTCTGTTTTCCTCGATTTGCTCGACCATCACACCGAAGAGCAAATCCGCCAAGCCATGCGCGTCACGCGCCGGGCGCGCATGAACAACCAAATCAAGACCAACGAAGCCGGCTTTTTCGTGCAAGCCCTGAAAGCAGGCTACACCGACCCCAAAGAGGAAGCCGCCCGCCGCAAGGCAGCCGAGGCTGCCCAAAAGGCCAAAGAAGAAGCCGTCAAAATCCGCTTGCTCGAACTCGAAAAGGAAAAATCGGCGGCCATCAACGACCGCATCCGCCAGTTGACCAATTCGGACGCGACCGTGACCGACCGCGCCATCGAGTCGCTGCGCCAAAGCCCGCTGGTGCAGCCCGTCATCGAAAGGATGCAAGAGACCCTGCAACGCCCGCTCGTCGTGGAGGATTACCGGCAGGATGCCCTGCTGCGCGAAATGGTCAAACGCGCCATCGTGGAACTCAACCGGTCGCAGTTCGAGGATGTGTTCGAACTTTTTGATAGCAAAAGCCGCGAATTACAGGAAAGCATGGCCGCCTGATAGATTGAGGTCTCCCAATTTTCAAGCCGCCGACCGATTTCTCCGCACCTGCCGAAGCGTCATGCCCAAACCCAACAATACCAAAAGCCCGACTGCGAGCCACCTCCAAGCGTACCACACGAAAAGCGGCTCCGAATTGCCAAAAACCACCGCGCCCGCCCAAAAAAACGGATGCTGCCCCGCCACCGTCGGGCAATTCGCCAGATAATCCAATTTGGACAGCCGCAACGCTTCGTCCTTCGCCAAGCCAGCGCGCAAGTGGCCGTAAAAACGCTCGGCGATTTGGCCGGTAGCCCGGTCGGAAACCTCCCAAAGCGTCATCACCTGACTTTTCACACCAGCGTATGTCAATGCCCTTGCAAGGCTCATAATTCCCTCGCTTTCAATCAATTGCCCTTTCCCGGTGTTGCAAGCGGAAAGAAAAACAAACGCCGCATCGGTACGCAAACCGTACATCCTGGCGGCGGTCAGCAGGTTCGGCAACGAGTCGTCAGGCCCGCTTTTGCTGAACAAAAGACCGGAGAGCATCGGGTTTTCGGCGTTGAAAACACCGTGCGCCGCGACGTGCAGCAACTCCGACTCGCCTGTTTCCCGCAAAAAATTGGCCGCCGTCGCCTGTCGGTTCTGGAACACTTCGCCGCCGGTTTGCAGCCCGACGGCCTGCACCTCGGCCCCCGAAAACGGCAGCGCAGCGGGCACGAAATCCGCCGCCACATCCGCCCGCCCGCCCGCGAACAGGCTCGGCGCGTCGCGGTAATCAACACCAAAAACAGCACATTCGGGCTGCCCAAACCAGTGTTTTGCCGGGGGCCGCTCCGTCAAAAGGCGGTTGCTGAACAGCAGGCCGACACTGTACTTTTTCAGCAAAAACGGGGCGTTCGCGTCCAGCTGTTCGCTTTCGTCGGTCAAAAGTGCGTCGAAGGGCACGGCAGCAAGCAATCCGTCCGGCACGATGCGCAAGCGGCACACGTCCTCCGTTTTTGAAAAATGGGCGAGCGGCACTTCCAATACCTGCCGGAAAATCCGCCTCGAAAGCTGGCAAAACACCGCCATTGATGCCTGTTTTTGCCCGTCGGCCAGCGGCAAAAACTGCCGGATATCCTCAAAAATCTCGTGTTTGCGCGGCGTTTGCCAAAATCGGAAACCGGTTTTGCCGACGGCAAAAACCACCAGATTGCTATCGCCTGCGAAAAACTCGAGCAGCAGGGTCTGCGGCGGCAAGCTGCCCTGCAACGTGCTGACGGACGGGTTCTTGGCCGGGGCATAAACGAGACTGAAGTATTTCGGGTAGTGCGTTTCGAGGTGTTCATTGAACTCCTCTTGTGCTTCTTTGGCCTCTTCGAGTGCGCGCAGCAGGGCAAAACGCACGGAATCGGGTGAGTGCCCGGCTGCCAACAGTGCCTCGGTCTGTGCCCCCACGCGCAAATGCAGTTGTTGCTCGCGTTGCAGCACGGAATCGGGCAGGCCCGCGAAACCTTGCGCCGCCCGCCGCCGTAGATGGTCGCGCAGCGACACGGATTTGCTGCGCTCGCACAGCGCGAGGGCATCGTCGAAAAACCGCGTGTCGGCACTGTTTTCAAAAAGCCACAGCGCGTTCAGGATGGCGTTTTCGTACACATCGCGGACGGTCTGGGCGAATGCAATCTTCGATTCGTCGTGCCGAAGCCCCAGCCGCGCCCGATGGACGAGCGAATCCAGCCGACCGTAAAATTCATGGGCCTGCCGGGCGAACTCGATGTCTTTTTTACCTTTTTGAGCCAAAAAGTGTGCTTTTTCGGCCATCGGCGCGATGATTTGGTCGGGCCTCGGCGAGCGGGCGGCTGCGGTCACGGCATCTTCGAACAGGGCCAAAGCCTCGGTTTCGCGGCCTCCGGCCAAAAACAATTGCCCCAAAAACACTTGCGATTCAAGCACGTCGGGGTGCCAATCGGGAAGTAGGGTGGTGCGGAGCGCAAGGCTTTTCTGGGCGAAACCGAGGGCTGCGCCGCTGTTTCCTTGCCCGGCCAAGACTTTCGCCATCTCGACGAAGTGGCGGGCTATTTCTACCGAATCGCCCTCGGCGCGGTGGATGTCGGCGGATTTTTTCAGGAAAAACAGGGCAGAATCGGGCTTCGCCAACTTGTTGAAGGCGATGCCCATGTTGTGCAGGCAGCGGGCGGCATCGCTCCGAAAGCCGTTTTTTTCAAACACAGGAATTGCTTGCCGGTAAAATTGGAGTGCCTCGGCGGGAGCGTTGAGCAAATCGGCAGCCGCGCCGGAGAGGTTCAGGACGTGGCCGAAATTGGGGTTTGCCGGGCTGTGCTCGCGGTAAATGGCAGCGGCGATGCGGAGTTTTTCGCGGCAGCGTGGGTAGTCCTCGCGGCGAAAGGCCAGCTGGCCGTCGGCAAAATAGAGGTCGGCTTCGGCCTCGCGGTTGGGCTGTTTTTGGGCGCGCAGGACGGCCAGCTGCTGCTCGATGCAGTGCTCGGCTTTCGCAAAATCGAACGTCAGGAGGTGGGTTTGGGTGAGGCCGTTGAGGGTGTTCAGCAGCGATTCGGCGGTCGCGTCGGGGTTGTTTTGGCGCACTTCGAGGGCGCGGCCAAACCAGTGGCTGGCCTCGGCATATCGGTCGGCGATGTAGCAGAGCACGCCCGTTTTGTGGTACAGGTTGCCGAGCGCGGTGTCGCGGGCAGGCAGGCATTTTTTACATTCGGGCAGCCGCGCCAGCAACAGCCCGATGCCGCGTTCGCTGCCGACGGACATGGCCGAGTCAATCGTCCGGGCGAGCTCGGCGCGGCAGTCAGCGGCGTTTTCCGGGGCGTTTTGAAAGGCCCACGCCGGGCTTTCGCAGAAAAAATAGAGCAAACAGAGGACGGCCACAACCAAAAATACCTTCATTCGAGCGCGATTTGGCTGCAAATAAGAGGCAGTTTTGGTGATTTTTTCCCACAGATAAATCTGTGGGCTGTGTTCAGAAAAATCCGCTGGATTTCGGGCGTAAAATTGGGCGCACCTCGAAATCTGTCAGATTTTCAATGCCCAGCCCACAGATTTATCTGTGGGAAAATTTGTTTGCGGGGTTTGCGGGCGGTCAGTTTTTCAAAAAATAGGCTTGCCCGCACCCGTCCGCGAGCCGTAAAAAGTAAAAACCCGGCGGCAAATCGCCCACGAAAACCCGCTGCGCCGCGCTGCCCGGCAGCAGCAAAAACTGCCGGACGGATTTCCCTTCCAACGTGAAAATCTCGGCCTGTGCCTCGGTTTTTCCCGTCGGCCATTCGATTTGCAAGAAGTCGGCGGCGGGGTTCGGGTAGATTTTCAAGCCCTCGGTTTCGGCCATGTCGCGGCGTTCGGTGGCTGCCGGGCGCGGCGCGGCGACGGTGCTCCAAGCCGACCATTTGTTGTCGCAGCATCGGCTTCGGATTTGCCAGTTCGGGCTGCACCCGGTGGGCACGGCGACGGTGTGCGCGGTGGTGGCGGGGTTGGCAATGTTGACCGTCGCCCAGGCCCCGGAGGTGCCGCAACGCCAGCGCAGCTGCCACGCATTGACGGTGCAGACGGGTTGCCACTCGAACGTGGCGGTCTGGTTTTGCAGGTCGAGCACGGGCGGTTCGGCAGCTGGCGGCTGGCATTTGAGCGAGACAGTCACGGTTTTGGTGGCCGTGCAGCCAAAAGCATCTGTGACGGTGAGGCCGTAAGTGGTTTTGGCCGTCGGGCTGACGGTGACGGTTTGGCCCGTGAGATTGCCCGGCATCCAGCTGTAGGTGTACGGCGCGGTGCCGCTGCTGACTTGTGCGGCAAGCGTCGCCGAACCGCAGGGACAAATCGTTTGCGCCGGGATGGTGGCGATTTTTGGCTGTGCCCGGACGGTGAGCATGGCCGACGCGGTGGCCGTGCAACCCTCGTCGGAGCTCACGGTGACGCGGTAGGTTTTGGTGGCGGTGGGGCATTTTTCAACCGTCGGGTCGCTTTCGCCTGTGCTCCATTGGAACTGAAAGGGCGCGGCACCACCCGCGAGCGTCGGCGCGAGGGTGGCACATTCGCCTCGGCAAAGGCTTTGTGCGGCCATGCTCGCTGTGAATCGCTGCACGGGGAGTGTGATTTGCGAAACGCTGGTGCAGCCGGTGGGCAGGGTAGTGGTCACGGTGTAAATGGTCGTTTGCGCGGGCGCGACGGTGATGCTGGACGTGGTTTTGCCGTTGCTCCACAGGTAGTTGGCTCCGCCGACGGTGTTTTGGATGGCGAGCGTGGCGGAGGTTTCGTTGCAAAAAATAGTGTCCACCGGTACATCGGCGATGGGCGCGGAGGAGCCGAAAATTTGGACGGTCTCGGTGGCCGTTGCGCCGGTGTTGTCGGTCAGGGTGACGGTGTAGCTGCCCGCCGCGCTGACGGTGGTTTGAGCCGCGCCGCCGCCGTTGCTCCAGCTGAACGTGTACGGTGCGGAGCCGCCCGTCGGGGTTGCGGTCAAAGTGGCGGAGCCGCCGAGGCAAAGGATTTGGTTGGCGCGGACGGAAACCAAAAGCGGCCCGCCGCTGGCATATTCGCCGCAAAAAGCCAGCATCCGGCCCGATGTGGTCAGGCCCGAAAGGGCCGACGAGGCGGTGCTTTTGGTCAGGATATCGGACTTGATTTTTTTCCAATTGAAATCCGCGCTGTGCGAACCTGCCAGGGCCGCCGCTGCCGCGACGTGCGGCGTGGCCATCGAAGTGCCCGTGAAATAGCCATAGTTGCCACTCAAAATCGCACTGTAAATGTCCACACCGGGCGCGGCCAAATCCACGCTTGCCGCGCCGAAATTGGAGAACGGCGCGAGCGCATTGGTGCAAGTGCCGGCGGCCACGACGATGAGGTTGTCGTTCGGCAGATTGGCCGGGCAATACCGGACGGGCGTGCCGTCGGCGAGCGCGAGCGGCTGGTCAATGTCGAGCGAGTCGTTGCCGGCGGCAGCGACGAACAGGGTGCCGCGATGCACTTTGGCAAATTCCATGAGGTACTCGACGACGGTCGGTTTGCTGCCCGCACCGACAGGCGCGAGGTAGGCGAGGCTCATGTTGACGATGCGGGCATGGTGCGTGAGTGCGTAATCGAGTGCCTGCACGAGCTGCCACATGGAAGCGTTGCCGAGTGCGTCATGGGTTTGGAGCACCATGATTTTGTTGCGTTTGCCGTCGGCGTTGAGGTCGAATTTGGCGGCGGCGAGGCCGGCGGTGTGCGTGCCGTGCGCGTTTTCGTCGAGCGGGAGGTTGTCGTCGTGCTGGAAATCCCAGCCGCGCACGTCGTCCATGAGGCCGTTTTTATCATTGTCCACGCCCAGCGGCTTGTTGAATTCGCCGGCGTTCCGCCAGATGCGGTTGCTGAATTCGGGGTGGTTGTGCTGCCAGACGCTGTTGGTGCCCGTTGGGAAGCCGTCGAAGCCTGTGTCGGTGAAGGCGACATTGACGGCGTGCGGGCCGGCTTGGCACACGAAGATGGAATCGGGGTAGCAGGGCGGGTTTTCGGGGTCGTTTTCGTCGTCGTCATCGTCGTCCACGTTGAGGATGGCGGGCACCGAAAAATTGAGGCTTTCGCCTTTGATGACGGCCTTGCCGATGGCGTGGTTCTGGATGCCGATGGGGCCGCCGTAGGCCGCGACGGTGTCGGGCGGGATTTGCCAGAGGTGGATGCGGGTGAGCGGGGTGGTGCCGATTTCGGTGGCCTGCCACTCGCGTTTGAGGGCGTTGATGGCGGCGGTGTCTTGTTCGTTTTCAAAAACGAGGAGGATTTGGGTGGTGTCGGCAAATTCGTAATTGCTGAACTGGGCCGCTGCCCGTTGGGCGAGGAGGGTTAGGCAAAGGGTCAAAAAAAGCGAGGTGGCTGTCTTTTTCATGTGCTTCGTTGGATTGGAAATGTGTCAAACCAATAATCCCGGCGGTAGGTTTTGGTAAGGATGTTTGGGGCGGTTTTTTTCGCCACAGATGAATCTGTGGGCTGTGTGTAAAAAATCCTGACGGGTTTTTGGGAGTCAACTTTTCAACCCTTTTCAACGCTTCTTCACAAAAAAAGAACTCCCGGAGGGCTTTTCCTCCGGGAAGTTCGGACACATTTTGAAACAAGCGGGACACATGGCCCCCGTATAAAAGATGACCCTACTCTGCGTGTTTGTTTTTTGGATGAAAGGGTCAAAAGGGTTGGATGAGTTTATTCCGCTGAAAATCAGGACTTTAAGATTTTCAATTCCTCAATCCCTTTCAACTTCAATTTGCCACGACCAAGCGGAGCGTCGCGCCGCGCTGGCCGGCTTGTTGCAGGCGGACGAAGTACACGCCGTTTTTCAGGCCGGAGAGGTCGAGGGTTTCTTGCGCCTCGTTCATGTTTTGGCGAAGGACGGTGCGGCCGGTCGCGTCCATGATTTGCAGGAGGCTGCCCGCTTCGTTTGCCCGGACGGTGGCTGTGCCGCCCTGTGCGGGGTTCGGGAACACAGAGAAATCAGCCGTTTGGCTGCCTGCTGCGCGTCCGCTGGCCACTGCGCCGGGCTTGCTGGTCGGCGTGGAAAACTGCACATCGCTGCCGAAGGGCGAGCAGCTGGCTTTCACGCGCCAGACGTATTCTTGGCCGGGCGTGAGGCCGGTGAGGGTGGCATTGGCGACGGTGAAAGTGCCCGCGCTGGTGTAGGTGCTGGCCAAGAGCAATTTGTACTCGACCGTGTAATCCAGTGCGCCGCCGACGGGTTCCCACTCGATTTGCGCGGAGGACGGGAGGACGGCCACCGTGTTCGTGTTGGAAGGGGCCGAGCAGGACGAGCCGCCGCCGCCGTTCGCGCCGGTGTTGAACACCGCGATGCTCGAATAGGTGGAGCAGCTGGCTTTTACGCGCCATTGATATTCCGTGTTTGCGAGCAGGCCGGTGAGGGTCAAAGTCGTGGCTGTGAGCGGTGCGGAGGTCGTCCAAGCCGTTGTGCCCATGACACGGTATTGAACGCGGTAGTTGAAGGCATCTTGGATGGCCGACCAGCTCAATTGGACGCTGGTGGCCGTGAGGTTCAGCGCGTCCAAGTTGGAAGGTTGCGAGCAGGAGGTGTTGCCGCCGCCGCCGCCAGAGTTGAATACCGCGATGCTCGAAAACGAGGAGCAGCTGGATTTGACGCGCCATTGGTACACGGTGCTTGCGGCGAGGCCGCTCAGGGTCGTCGTCAGGCCAGTAATCGGGCCGACTGCCGTCCAAGTTGCCGCGCCACTGGGGCGGTACTCGACTGTGTAGTTGAACGCGCCGCCGCTGGCCGACCAGCTGAGGGCAACGCTCGTCGGCGTGAGGTTTTGGACGTTCAAATTCGAGGGCTGCGAGCAGGACGAGTTGTTGCCCCCGCCGCCTGAATTGAACACCGCTTGGCTCGAATACGAGGAGCAACTGGCCCGGACGCGCCAGCGATAGACGGTGCTTTCGGCAAGGCCGGTCAAGGTGGTAGAGGTGCCGGGCAGGGCAGTGACGGTCGTCCAAGTGACCACGCCGTTCGGGCGATATTGGAGGGTGTAGCTCGTCGCGCCGCTAATGGCCGACCAGCTCAATTCCACGCTCGTCGGCGTGAGGTTCGAGGCGTTCAGGTTCGAGGGCTGCGAGCATTGGGCAGCCAAAGTGCCCGAAAAACCTGCCCAAAGCAGGCCGAGCAAGAGGACGCGAGCAAAGAGCGCGTTCAGTGCGGATTGAATCGTGTGTGCCATTTGAATTGGATGTTTGATGATGAAAAAGATTGTTGATTTTGGTTTTCATCGCGGCTGCTCCACGTTCGTTTCAGCCGGACATCCATAGAAGGCGGCACGCTGCGGGGGGTGAGATTTTTCTTTTCAAAAAAGATTTTTTCCGCCCCAACACATTGATTTTCAAAAACTTAGCCTCCGATATTTTTAAAAGATTTTTTCGCGGGCTTACCCCGTGCGGCTTTCGGGATTCTATTCCCTTTTGCCAACCGGGCCGGGCGGGGGTTCTCCGAAAAACGGATTTCCTTTGCCCAAAAAATCCGCCGAAAAAAGGCTTACCCGTCCGCGCTTGATGAATTCTATGCTCGAAACGACCCCGCCGAACGCCGCGAAAAACTTCGGGCTGCTGCCCGCCGAATTCGAGACCCTGCGCCAGCGGCTCGAAACAGGCGACGAGGCACTGGTCGAGGTCGTTTTCAAAAAACACTTTGAGGTTTGCCGCGTGTTTTTGGTCAAAAACTTGGGCGCGTCGCCCGATACGGCCTACGACATTGCGAAGGACACCCTGCTGAAATTCCGCCGGAACCTGCTGCTCGGCAAAATCCAGTACGGCAACATGGCGGCCCTGTTCACCATTGATGCCCGCAACACTTTCCTGCGCTGGCAGGAACGGCAGCACAAAAACCCGACGCTCGACCTCGACGAACGCTTCCACCAAATCGCCGACGAAGACGACCCGGAGCCATACGATGCCGACCTGCTCAACGGCCTGAAAACCGCCCTGCAACAAATCGGCCCCGACTGCTCCGAACTGCTCAACTGGCATTATTACCTCGACCTGCCGCTGCGTACCATTGCCGAAAAGCGGGTGCGGCGCGGCGACTCGAAATTCATCAACGAGGACTCGGTGAAAACCAAAATCGCCGAGTGCCGGAAAAAACTGAAAAAATTGATTCAACGGCCATGAACATGCCCGACCCGCACACCGAATTCCCGGCAGACGGCCACGAAGCCCGCCACCTCGCCCGCGCCTTCGAGATGCTCGAAAGCGACAAAATGGATGCGCTGCTCCGGCAGCACGGCATCCGCCGCGAGGCCATGCCCTTGGCCGCGCAGCGCGGCGGGCGGTTCCCGGCTTGGGCTTGGGCAGTAGCGGCCTCGCTGGTATTGGTGCTGGCGGCGGTCTTGTTCCTTGGTCGCAGCCCGGCCACTGACCCGCAGCAATTCGCCGACGCGCAGCTGACCACCATCGCCGCCGATTACAACCCTGTGCTCCGCTCCACAGGCAAAGCCGCGCCGATAGAGACGGCCAAACAGGCATTCAGCCGGGCCGATTGGTCGGCAGCGGCGGTCGCCTTTGACCTTGCCTTGGCTGAGACGCAGCCTTCGGAAACGGCACGGCTGGAAGAGATTTATTTTTACAAAGGCTTGATAGAATTGGAGTTGGGCAACTTCCCAGCCGCTGCCGAGCAGTTCTCCCGGTCGCTGGCGACGGGCGCGGGCAACCTCGAAAAAGACGCACGTTGGCTGCGCGGGCTTGCGCTCGTCAAATCCGGCCAAGTGCAGGCCGCCGCCGCCGATTTGGAAAAAACCGCCGCCGAAAAAGGCTGGGTGAAAGCTGCCGAAGCCCGTCAGCTGCTGGATTTGATGAAATCAGACGGTGCGGCTTCCCATTGAATTTCTGTGAACCTGTTTTGATGCCCCGGCGAGCTCACTGTTTTTTCCCCAAGTAATTGACCGCCGCGTCGTGCCCCATCGCCCCGGCGATTTTGAGCAATTCGACGTATTCGACGGCGATGTCCAGCAGCAGCCCGGCTTGGCTGATGGCGAGTTTTTGCTGCGCGATTTCCAGTTCCACGATTTCGAGCGGCGTGATTTGCGCCAGCAGGGTAGGGTTGTCCAGCATCTTTCGGATGAGGCTGTTGTCGAGGCGGTCTTGGGCGAGCGCGTGTTCGCGGAAAAGGTTTTCGAGCAGGACAAACTGGTTTTCAAGTTCGGTCTGGGTGTTTTCCTGTTCCCATGCGGCCTCGTTTTGGGCTTCGCGGAGGTCGAGCAGCGCGTCGGCTTTTTTAAAGCGGTTGTTCGCGGGCAGCGGCACGGTGAGGCCGACGCGGAGGTAAAAGTTGTTGAACGTGTTGAAATTCTTGGGCCGTTCGAGGAACAAGGGCCGCTGGTAGCCGACGTTGAAATTGTTGAACAGCTGCCTGTTCTGCGCCGCCACATAGTTGAGGTTGGCGTTTTCGAGCTGGGTTTCCGCGTTTTTCAGGTCGAGCAGCGGGTGCCCGGCGGCTGCAAGCGGCGCGGTTTTCAGCGTGGCGATATTGGCTTGCAGGTCGGCGAGCGTGGCGAGGTCGCTGCGGTCGAGCTCGGAAAAATCGCCGACGAATTGCCGCAGGCGGTTCCGGTGCAGGGTGCGCGTGTTTTCGAGTTCCTGCATGGCGAGGCGGTTGCGGTTGCGGTCTTCCTCCGCGTCGAGGACTTTCGAGACTTTCACGTCAAGTGCGCCCGTCGAGAGCATTTCGCGCAAAATCCGGTGCTCTTTTTCCAGCAAAGTATCCAGTCGGCGGCAGGCGGCCAATTTCGGCTCCACGAAAAAATAGCCCGCCAATGCCTCGTACCGGTCGGCGAGGGCCTCGTGTGCGAGCAGGCGGCCTTCGGCTGCGATGGCGGCCACGCGGGCGGTCTTGACCTGCCGTTGGCGGCGGCGTTCGTGCAGGGAGTTGAAGCCGAATTGCAGTTGGTAGGTGTCCTCGTTGCGGAGGTAGCCGTAGATGGTGTCGCCGAGTGCGCTGCCATTGATGCCCAATCGGACGGCGATTTGCCGCAAAAAAGGGTCGTGCATTTTCAGGCCCTGCGCCGTGTTTTCGAGTGCGCGGTTTTGGGCGAGGCGCGTGTCCGAGGCAGCGGTGGCGAGCACGTCGGTGGTTTTCAAAATCTGCGCCGGGAGGTTTTGGGCAAACAAAAACGCGGCAAACGCAGCAAGCAGGATTTTCCTCATGTCGTCGTCATACTTTGAATAAATCGTTGATGTCTCCCCCCCAGCCCCCTGAAGGGGGAGTAGTTCTTGTGCTGTGGGGCCTTCAACACTGAGCACTAAAATATGCTCCCCCTTCAGGGGGCTGGGGGGGACATCAACTACTTCGGTAGGGTAATGGTGATTTTTTCGGAGATGTAAAACCTGTTCGTGTCGGGCAGTTGTATGAAAACCTCGCGGCCCCACGAGCGCACTTCGATGAACTTGCGGAGGCGCAACGGCAGCTCGGTCATTTTCGGGTTGCTGCCGACGATGATGCCCCGCGCCTTCAAGCTGGGCCGCGCAGACGAAAACAACTCGACCTGCTGGCCGATGGCAAACGGCACTTCGGCGGCCTCGTGGATGAAACCCGTGATGCGGTTGGGCACCAGCGGGTTGATTTTGATGAGGTCGCGGTGCGCCGGCACGAGGGCGTTTTTGCCGAAAAACATCTCTTCCACATAGCCGTCAATCGGCGAGATGAGCAGCAGCCGCTCGCGCTCGGCGCGCACGAACCCGATTTCGGTCTGCGATTGGCTGGTTTTGGCGGCGGCGATGCTGCGGTGGGCGGCCTGTTTGGCTTCGAGGACGCGGAGTTCCTCGTTGGCTTGGGCTTCGAGGGCGGCAATGTCTTTTTGCAGGGCGGCGATTTTTTCGGCGGTGAGCTTGTTTTCGGGGGGCGCGGCGAGGTCGCCGTAGATGTTTTTGCGGTAGGTGTTCCGCAGCGAATCTTCCGTGCGGAGCACTTGGATTTCGCCGAGCAGTTCGCGGGTCTCGGCCCGGAGGCGGGCAGTGACGAGTGCTTTTTCCCGCTCCAAGACGGCGTTTTCGGCGGCGCGCTCGGTCTCGGCTTGCACGATTTCGCTGCGCCACTCGGCCTCGGTCTTGTCCAAGTCGGCCCGCGTGAAAACGGCCAGCGTGTCGCCTTTTTTGACCGAATCGCCCGCCTTCACGAACACCTCGCGCACGGCGATGTCGTGGTCGAAATTGAGCACCTGCGGCTCCGTCTCGGCGATGCCGAAAAACGAGTTACTGCTTTGCCCCTGAAAATCGCGGGCAATCCAGATGCACGCGCCGAGCGCGGCAGGGAAGAGCAGGAAAAGGATGTTGAATTTCATGTGTTTCGTGTTTCGTTTTTCGGGGTGGGGGGGTGGGGGGGTGGTGGAAGCCACCGCCGGCCCACACCACACCCCCCCCCC
>JBKBIC010000024.1:0-6811 GCA_046299435.1 Saprospiraceae bacterium | reverse complement strand
TTTTTTTGTTTTTTGTTTTTGGGGGGGTTTTTTTGGTTTTTCTACAACCCAACGCGCCTAAAAACAAAACCCCCACCCCGAAACACGTCAATCCACCAGTGCATTTTCGGCGAGCGACTGTTTGCTCAACCGCCGGACGCTGATGCCGCCGAGCGATTCGATGGTTTGCATGAGTTCGAGGTTTTGCTCCTCGTCGTGCAGGATGAGCATGTATTCGCGCTCTTGGGCGGGCGGTGCGGCGTTTTTGCCGGGGTCGTTTCGGATGTCGTCGAGGGTGCAGCGGCGGCAGTATTTTTCAAAAATCTGTTCCAAAGCGGGGATTTTTTCGAGGTCTTCGATGCGGACGCGCAGCTCCCAGATGACGTGGTTGCCCATGTGGAAGGGCGTGAATTTGAGGCAAACGGCCACGAAACAAAAAATGGACGTGCCCAAAATGGCAATCAGGAACACATACGAGCCGCAGGCGATGCCCGTGCCGAGGGCCGCGAACATGAAGATGATGTCGCGCGGGTCGCGGAACGAGGTGCGGAAATTGATGATGGTCAACGCGCCCAAGATGCCCAGCCCGGAGGCCACCGAATCGCCGATGCTCTGCAAAATCATGGTCGCAATCAGCGAGCTGAGGATGAGCGATTGGATGTAATTGCCCGTTTTCAGCGTGGTCGGGCTGGTCATCCAATACACGAAAGCGATGAGCGACGAACACAAAAACGCCAACAGAAAGGTGAAAAGCACCATTTCGAAGGTCGGGTTTTGGATTTTAGCGTACTGGGAAAAAAACTCCTGCATGAACGAATGTTTGAATACAGATTAGGAACTTAACCACCTCGCGCTCACTCCACCACGATTTTGGCGGTGCCCACCGGCCCGCCCGATGAAAAAACACACACGGCATACAGCCCCGGCGGCAGGCCGGAAACCGGCAAATCCGTGCGCTCAAAATTTTGGAACCGTTGCGACCACACCCGCCTGCCTTGCGCGTCCAGCAGTCGGATTTCGGCCTCCGGCAAGTGTTTTTCGGTGGCAACCCGCGCCCAGCCGTTCGCGGGATTGGGAAAGACGCGGAAGGCAACGGCGTTTCCCGGCAAATCCCCGGCGGTGGAGGTCGATTGGTTTTCGGCTGCAAATGTGGTTGGCATTTCCGTGAAATTTCCGGTGCCATTAGCAAAACGTCCAAAACTGCGGTCGGGCAGCTGCGCCCCGAACGAGATGCTGTCGAGCACGCGCCCGTCGCTGGTTGCCAGCGCGACGGATTCGCCCGATGCTTTGAGTTTGAAATTGGCGTGCAGGCCGGGCTGCGAGTTGTCCTCGTCGGCCCAAGCAATTAGATAGCCATTTGCCGGGATGGTGGTGCCGTCCGGGAAGGGCCATTTCGGGAGCTTGTCGGGGTTGTCGGAAAGGAAGAGGCCCGTCAGGTTGATATCGGCGGCGGAGTTGTTGTAGAGTTCAATCCAGTCTTCGAGTTGGCCGTTGGGGTCGGTGGTGCCGGCCACCGCGAAACCGCCGATGCACATATTCAAATCCCAGACGACGGGCATCCAATGGCCGTTGTCGGCGCGATAGAGGTAATAGTTCTGCCGGAATGCCCCGGTGTAGCTGTCGAGGTTGACGGTGGCGTTGTTGAAGGCCAGCATCCAGAGGAAGCGATCCACGTCGGCGATGGCCGCGAAATGCTCGAAATGGTTGTCCAGCGTGTCGCAAAGGCCGATGAGCTCCGCCCAGCCGGTATCGGATTTCAGCTCGTATTTGCTCGCGTAATCGGCCACGTTCGGGCCGAGGTAGCCGAGGTTGGGGCCGTTGCCCAGCCCGGAGCCGATGGAAAGCGGGTTGCACTTGACAAAGGCATTGCCCGCGCTGGCGAAGCGGTCGCGCAGGAACGCCTTGCCGATGCTCTCGGCATTGTTCATCAGCCCGTAAAACGCGCCGTTGATGGACACACGGGCGAAATTGCCACGCGGCGCGTCCATGTATTGCCGCAGAATGGCGTAGGTGAGTGGCTCCCGGACGGAGGAATTGTCGCTCCAGCAGTTGCCCAGTTTGATGTCCGTAAATCCCTGATAGTCAGTGTCTTCTTGATAATCGAGCTCGATGTGGGGCGGGTTTTTGGCGCGGGCGGCATCGTAGGAACTGTTGCCCTTGTACTTGACCCCGCAGTTTTTGAACGCCGCGCCGTTGACCACGACCGAGTCGGCCAGCAAGTAGCCGTCCGCGCCCGCTTTTGCCGTGTCCATCCGGTAGTCCCAATCGGGCTGGGAAAAGTAGATGCGGATGTCTTGGATTTTATCGAGGTCGTAAAACCCTTGGCCCGCGACCGCCCCGGCGAGCAGGCAAATGGATATTGAAAGCAAAAATTTCATCTGAAAAGCTGGATTTGAGTCGGTAGAAAGGGAAGGATTAGGGCCTAATTCATTAAAAATCAGTCCCGTAGGGACAACACGTTTATAGAAAAATGGATACGAAATTACCCTCAAAGTCCCGTAGGGACGGTACGCCATGTTTTGAAAACCCGAAAGGGTCGTCCCTACGGGACTTTGCGACACCTCCACCGATGCTATAAACACGTCGTCCCTACGGGACTGATTTTCAAGTCTTTAAACTGCTCACCGCACGACGGCCACTTTTTTCACGCCGCTGCCAGCCGCCGTTTCCAGCCGCACCCAATAGATGCCGGGCGCAAGGTCGGCGACCGGGATTTCGCGGGTGTCGCTTTGGCGCAGCAGGGTTTGCCCGGCGAGCGTGCGTATTTCCACCGAAAAAGTCTGCCCGCCAAAATCGCCGAGCAGGCGCAGCACCTCGGAAGCCGGGTTTGGCGCAAGCGTCCATTTGTCGCCGTCCAAAATTTGCCCCGCCGACACGATTATCACCTCGACAGGCTCGGAAAGTGGTGAAAAACAGCCGTTTGCGTCCACGATTTGCACTTGGTACGAGCCGGTTTGCGTGGGCGTAAACGCCTGTCCGGTCGCGCTGGGGATTGGGTTTCCGTAGTAAAACCACTGGTTGTTGCTCGCACTGGACGAGGTGAGCGTGCCGCCCGCGACCGAAATCAAAGGCTGCGCGGGCAGCGGATTGACGGTGATTTGGAGGCTGCGCGTGATGCCGTTCACGCCGTCGGAAATCAAGACAGTGTAGGTCGTCGTCTCTTCCGGGTTGACGAACGGGTCGGGTAGGGCAGAGATGAAACCCACTGGCTCGGATGTCCAATCGTATGTGTAGCTGCCCGTGCCGTTGGCCGCCAATGCGGAAAGTTGCGCGTGGCCGCCCGCGCAAAACGCCGTGCGGTCGGCATTTGCCGAAAGGGAAACTTTCGGGGAAACGGCGACGCTGGCCGTCGTCGCGCCCGTGCTCCATTGGAAGCCCGTGCCGCCGCTGGCGGTCAAGGTCGTGCTTTGGCCTTCGATGATATTTGGGTCGTCTCCCGCGTCGGCGAGCGGCGGCGGATGCACGGTGACGGCGACCGAGGCGGTAGCCGAGTTGGCACCGTCGCTGACGGTCACGATGTAAGTAATTGACGATGTGGGCGTTGCGTCGGGATTTTGCAAATTGGAACTGAAACCCGCCGGGCTGCTGCCCCAATCGTAGGTGTAATTTCCGTTCCCGCCCGGCGGTGGCGAGGCAGATGAGCATATTGCCATTGGGCAGTTGCTGGCTGCTGCCCATGTTGCTGGTGTAACCAGTGGCCGCGTGGGGGTAGCCATAAGTGGCGGGCTGGTAGGCTTGGCCCAGCGTGTGGGTGTAGCTGCTGCCGTTCCAAGTCGTCTGAAAAAGGTCAACCGCCGATTGAGAATTGGACACGCCCCGGTTGTTGAACCCGCAAAGCCAGCCCGCGCCCGGGCAATCGGCAGGCACCCAGTGGGCATTGTGCATGACGTTGAAAACAGCCGTGCCCGGCGCGCCATAGGCCGCCGGATTGCCCCAACGGTACAGGAAATCGCCGCCTTTGCCGGAATTGCCGCCTGTGTGCGTGGCGGCCTGCGCGGTGGTCGTGCTGTGGTCAATGACCCGCATCTCGTTGAGGTTGTGCGAGCTGACGACGATTTGGTCGAGCGCGGCATTGTAGTCAATACCGTTCATGTGAACCCAATCAGTCGTGTTGCCGCTGTTTTGGTAGTTGATGTTGAGGAGTTCCGGGTGGTTGACGATGGAGGTTTGGTAGTTGGCTTTTGCCGGGTAAAGGTTCTGCACGAGGTGATACCAGAGGTTCCATTGCCAGACGATTTCGGCGGTGTTGAGGCCGGTGGGCTTGAGCTCGAGGAGTTTTTCCGTCCAGCGTTCGGCGTTGACGGTCGCGCCGGCGGCCTGCACTTGGGCGGCGGTTTTCTTTTCGTACACAATCAAAATCACGTTGCCGTTGGGCATCGGGCAGATGTCGTGGTGCGAGACTTGGTTGGCATCGCTGACGGTGTAATCGAAAAGCAGGGTGCCGTCCCACGCGATTTTTTGCACGCGCCGCCGAACCCGCATCCGGCGGCGCGATGCTGTTGGCCCTGACCGTGCGCCAGAGCACGCCGCCTTCGGTCAGGTAAGAGGAATAGCCATTGTTGCCGCTGAGGTTCGACCACTGCATGATGACGACGCTGTTCGTGTCGAGCAGTTGGACGGAGTTTTGGTTTTACCGGGGAATCAGCGTGGCGTAGCCCTACTGCTGGGCAAACATGGGCAAGGAAAGGAGAGCCAATGCGGCCAAGATGGCGACAGATTTTAGTTGCATGTTGATTTCCGAATTTTTCGACCGGACGTGCGAAAGGTACCGCCCGTTGCGTGGCCGGGGTACATAAGTTGGCGGTCGCCCGGCTCCGTCGGGCACCCCCGCAAAAACCTTCCCTGAGAAATCTGCTTGCTTCCCTGAAAATCTGCTTGCGTTCCCTGAAAAAATTGGGGGTTCGGCGGTCGGCGTTCGAGTTTTGGGTCGGAGTTGAAAAAAGAGTTGGAGCGGGGAAATGCGCGGCGGGAGGTTGAAGCCCCGGCGCGCCGCTTCGACACACTTCCCCCTTCAACTTTTCAGCTCCGCATTCTTCAACTCACACTCAAAATTTTGTCAACATGAAACGACACACACTCCCCCGTTTTTTCAGGCTGCTTGGGCTGGCCGGGCTGTGCCTCGGCCTGGCCGCCGGGCACCTCGCAGCCCAATGCACTGGCGAGGTGCTGAACGTCTCGGCCCCCACCCACAGCACCAGCGGCACGACCGCCAACTGGACCGTCCCTTCCGGCGGGCCGTACAAAGTGAAAATCACGGCGAAGGGGGCCCAAGGCGGCAACGTCGGCAGTTTTGTTGGCGGGTCGGGAGCGACCATGTCCGGGGACTTTATCGTAAACTCAGGACAACTGCTCAATGCCATAGCCGGTGCCCCCGGTGCTGCTCTCCCTGGTGGCGACACCAGATCTGGCGGCGGCGGCGGCGGCTCAGGGGTACAGTTTCAAGATGGAACAGCCTTGGTTTTAGCGGGCGGCGGTGGCGGCGCGATACAGCGCATTCTTTGGTTTGGGTCAGGCGGCAATGCTGGACAGGTGAGTAATAGTGGAAACCAGGGCGGAACTTCAGGTAATTCCGGCAGTGGCGGCGGCGGTGGTTTTGCCAGTAATGGAGAGAATGGTAATGCTAACGGCGGCGGTGCTGGTTTTGGCGGTCTTGGCGGGGCAGGTACACCGTCCGGTGGTGCTGGCGGCGGCGGTTATGGCGGTGGCGGCAGCGGCAGCAGCGATAATGGCGGCGGCGGCGGCGGCGGATATTCAGGCGGTAACGGTACTAATACTGGCCACGGCGGCGGCGGCGGCGGCTCGTACAACCTCGGCGCGAACCAAAACAACACCGCCGGGGCGAACAACGGCGGCGGCCAGGTCATCATCGAGTGTCTCGGCGCGGCTGTGCTCACGGCGACGGCCACGCCCACGCAGCCCGTGTGCGCCACCCCCACGCAGGGCAGCGCGAGCATTGACCTGACGGGCGACCTCAACGGCTACACGAGCGGCGGCCTGGAATACGCCGTCGTGTCGGGCGGCACGTTTTCGGGCAGCCCGACTTTTGCAGACGTGCTCGCCGACCCGTTCAGCATCACGAGCGGCACGGGCACGGTGGCCGACCTGGACGGCGAGACCTACACCGTGCGGGTGCGGGTGAAGTACAACCCTACGGTTTTTGTGGACGTGACGTACACGCTGACCTCGCCTGCCAGTACACGCATCTGGACCGGTGCCGTCAGTACCGACTGGAATACCGCCGACAACTGGAACCCCGCCTGCGTGCCCGCCGCCACCGACGACGTGGTCATCCCGAACGTGGCGAACGACCCGGTCATCGGCGCCGGCACGGTCGCTGTGGCCAAGTCCGTACATGTACAGCCCGGTGGCCTGCTGACCATAGCCGCCACGGGCAGCCTGACGATCAATGGCTTTTTTGATTACGGCAGCAACACTGCGGGCCTGCGCAACGAGGGCACGGTCTCCAACAGCGGGCAGTTGGTGCTCGGTTCGACGAGCAGCGTGGGCGCTTATGGGCTATGGAATGAGGCCACTTTCACCAACAACACGGGCGGCACGATTTCGATTGACCGCTCGTCAAACAGTGGGCTTTTCAATAATACCGGCACGTTCACGAACGCGGGCACCCTGACCATCGGCGGCGGCGCAAGTGTGGGTGCCTACGGCATCCGCAACCGAGCCACCTTCACCAACAACACGGGCGGCACGATTTCGATTGACCGCTCGTTAAGCGCCGGGCTTTACAATAATTTAGGCACGTTCACGAACGCGGCCACCCTGACCATCGGCGGCACCGAAAGTGTGGGTATCTACGGCATCTTCAACCCAGCCA
>JBKBIC010000023.1:25000-36223 GCA_046299435.1 Saprospiraceae bacterium | reverse complement strand
CTGGGCATAAAAAACCTAACAGATTTCGGACCATCGGTGTCCTTTGACTCCTTCAAAATCCGGTGGATTTTACCATATAGTCCACAGATTTATCTGTGGGAAAACAAGTCAAACAGCTTCTTAAAACTCACAACTAACCACTCACAACTAACAACCGAACTTTGCAAGACACTTACCGACACAAGGGCCTCCGCAAACGCCTCGTGGAAAAACTGCGGAAACGGGGCATCGCCGACGAAGCCGTGCTGACAGCCATCGGCGAGCTGCCACGCCATTTTTTCCTCGACAAAGCCTTCGAGGAACACGCCTACGACGACAAACCTTTCCCAATCGGGTACGACCAGACCATTTCGCAGCCGTTCACAGTGGCCTACCAAACGAGTCTTTTGGCCGTGCGCCCCCGCGAAAAAGTGCTCGAAATCGGCACAGGCTCCGGGTATCAGGCCGCGATTTTGGCGATGCTGGGAGCGCGGGTTTTCAGCCTGGAAAGGCAGGAAGGGCTGTTCCAGCGGACGCGGGATTTGCTCGAATCCCTCAAATTCAATGTACGCTGCTTTTTCCGCGACGGCTCGCGGGGGCTGCCGGAGTTCGCGCCGTTCGACAAAATCATCGTGACGGCTGGCGCGCCCGTCGTGCCGGAGGCGTTGAAAAAACAACTGGCCGTCGGCGGTGTTTTGGTCATCCCGGTCGGCGAGGACGTGCAGTACATGTACAAAATCACGCGGCTATCGGAGGGCGAGTTCCGCGAAGAGATGCTGGACGCTTTCCGGTTCGTGCCGTTTTTGGAGGGCGTGGAAAAACTCTGAGCCGCTGTTGCGCCGCGTTTTTCGGGCCAGCAGCCCAACTTTTTCATCGGCAAAAAACTTTTGTCCATCCGAAAAGTGCCGGGCGGCGGGTGGCTGTTTTTCTACCTTGTTGGCACAAATCGCCCCGACAATCACCATTTATCGTTCATCATTCATCAATTGACCGAATGATTCTCTCCATCCAAAACGTCGTCAAACGCTACGACAAGCACCTCGCGGTCAACAATGTCAGCCTTGATGTGCCGAAAGGCAGCGTGTTCGGGATGCTCGGCCCCAACGGCGCGGGCAAGACTTCGCTGATTCGCATGATTACGACCATCACGGCCCCCGACGAGGGCGCGATTTTTTTGGACGGCGAGCACATCAATGCCAACACACCCGACCACATCGGGTATATGCCCGAAGAACGCGGCCTTTACAAAAAGATGAAAGTCGGCGAGCACCTGCTCTATCTCGCGCAGTTGAAGGGCCTGAGCGGGCCGCAAGCCCAAAAGGAGATTGACCATTGGCTCGAAAAATTCGACATCCGCGATTGGTGGTCGAAGAAAATCGAAGACCTCTCCAAAGGGATGCAGCAGAAAATCCAGTTCATCGCCACCGTCGTCCACCGGCCCAAGTTGCTCATCCTCGACGAGCCGTTCACGGGCCTCGACCCCATCAACACGAACTTGATAAAAGAGGAAATCGCCGCGCTCAACCAATCGGGCATCAGCATCATTTTCAGCACCCACCGCATGGAACAGGTGGAGGAAATGTGCGACCATATCGTGTTGATTAACAAGGGGAAAAACGTCCTCTACGGCGAAGTGCAGGAAATCAAGAACCGCTACCGGCAGCACCTTTACCGCATCGAAACCGACGGCGAGCTGCCTCCAGATTTCGGCGAAAAATTCACGGTGACGGCCCGCGAAAACGGCGCGGTCACGGTGCAAGTGCCCGACGACGCGGAGAGCAACGCGCCGCTCCAATTCCTGCTTGGCCGGGGTGTGCGCGTGCGCTCGTTTCAGGAAATTTTGCCGACATTCAACGAGATTTTCATCAGGAGAGTTGAAGAGACGGAAGGCGGTTGAGCAGTTGAAGCGTTGAATTTTCAAGACGTTTCATCCCCCTTCCTTTTTTCAACTCTTCAATTGTTGCAACACTTCAACTACCGTTCATGTCCAAACTCTGGCTCATCATCCGCCGCGAATACCTGACCCGCGTCCGCAAACGCTCGTTCATCCTCGGCACGCTGCTGGCCCCGGCGGGCCTGCTGATTTACACGCTCGTCATCGTCGGCCTCTCGAAATATCAGGGCGGCGAGGACACCCGTGTGGCCGTGCTGGACGAGGGCAAAATCGTCGGCAACCTGCCCGACGAAAAAGGCATCCGCTACCTGCCTGCGGGCGGCAAGGACTTGGAGGCACTGAAACAGGAGGTGCGCGACAAAAAACTCGACGCGGTGCTGCGCGTGCCCGCACTGCCCAACTTGCAGGCCAAAAAAGTCACCGTTTTCTACTACGCCGACGAAAAACTCGCGCCCGAAAAAAGCAACAAAATCGAGCGGCGCGTGGCCGAAAAAATCCGCGACTACAAGATTGACTCCCTGAAAATTGACCGTCGCAGCCTCGAAGGTTTGGACACCGACGTGTCCATTGACCCCGAATCCATCTCCGGCGAGGGCGACGACCAAAGTAAATATTCCGCCGGAGTGGGCGTGGTGCTGGGCTTTGTCATGGCGTTCATCATGTTTTTCATGGTCATCATGTACGGCAACTTGGTCATGCGCTCGGTCATGGAGGAAAAGACAAACCGCATCGTGGAAGTGATGATGTCCTCCGTGCGGCCTTTCCAGTTGATGCTCGGCAAAATCGTCGGCGCGGGCGGGGTGGGCCTGACACAGGTGGTCATCTGGGCGGTTTTGACGGTGGGCATCTCGTTTTTGGTGCCGTTTCTGGTGGATGTTGACCCGCAAGCCATGCAGCAAAGCCAGCCCGGCATGGACGCGATGGGCGCGGCAGCGCAGCAAATTGACCCCGAAGAGGCTCAAAATTTCATCACCAAAATCTGGGGAGAACTGGGCCGCCAAAACTGGCCGCTGCTGCTCACGGCTTTTGTCATTTTTTTCCTCGGCGGCTATTTCATCTACGCCTCGCTTTTCGCGGCCATCGGCTCGGCCATGAGCGACGACATGGGCGAAGGCCAAGCCTTGACGCTGCCCGTGACCATCCCCATCATCCTCGCGTTTTACATCGTTTCGATGGCCGGGATGCGCAACCCCGATTCCGGGCTGATGGTTTTTGCGTCCATTTTCCCGCTGTTTTCGCCCATCGTCATGCCGTTCCGCATGGCCTTCAACCCGCCGGGCTGGCAGGTTGCCCTGTCGTTGGTGCTTGTCGTCGTGTCGGCGTTCTTTTTTGTGTGGCTGGCCGGGCGCATCTACCGCGTCGGCATCTTGCTTTACGGCAAGAAGGTGACCTTCAAAGAGCTGGGCCGCTGGTTGTTTTACAAGGGATAAAGCGCAATTGGGCTACTTTTGCCCGCGCAACCGAAGCACAACGATGTTGACACAGAAAGCAAAATATGCCATCAAGGCATTGGTTTACCTCGCCGAAAGAGGCAAGCTGACAAAGACGCAGGAAATCGCGGAGCAGGCCCGCATCCCTAAAAAATTTCTCGAAGCCATCTTGCTGGAACTCAAAAGCCACTCCATCGTTGCCAGTCAACAAGGCGCGGCGGGCGGCTATTTTTTGTTGCGCCCTGCCGACCAAATTTCGCTGGCCGATGTGTACCGCCTGTTCGAGGGGCCGGTCGCGCTGGTGCCCTGCGCCTCCGAAAAATTCTACCAACCCTGCGCCGACTGCGCGGACGAAAAAACTTGCGTCATCCGCAAGGCCATGATTCGGGTGCGGGAGCGCACGCTGAAAGCCTTGGACTGCATCACCATCCAAAAAATGGTGGCGGGCGAGGAATGCCCGGCGTGATTTTTCGGTTTTGAGTTTCGAGTATTGGGTTTTGAGTGGGAGGTACTCGAAACTCAAAACCCAATACTCAAAACTCGACACTCAATACTCAAAACTCAATACTGAAAAGTGTTTCCAAAATACGATGTCATCGTTGTCGGCGCGGGCCACGCGGGTTGCGAGGCCGCCGTCGCTGCCGCCAACATGGGCTGCAAAGTCCTGTTGGCCACCATGAACATGCAGACCATCGCCCAGATGTCGTGCAACCCCGCGATGGGCGGCGTGGCCAAAGGCCAAATCGTGCGCGAAGTGGACGCGCTCTGCGGCTATTCGGGCATCGTGACCGACCACACGGCCGTGCAATTTCGGATGCTCAACCGCTCGAAAGGCCCCGCCATGTGGTCGCCGCGCAGCCAAAGCGACCGGATGCTTTTCGCCAAAAAATGGCGCGAAATGTTGGAGGCCCACCCCAATATTGACTTCTGGCAAGACATGGTCAACGGCTTGATTGTCAAGGACAACCGGGTGCGCGGCGTACGGACGGGCATGGGTCTGGAAATCGAAAGCGAGGCTGTTGTGCTCACCAACGGTACATTCCTGAACGGTATCATCCACATCGGCGAAAAACAATTCGGCGGCGGGCGGGCGGGCGAGAGCGCGGCACGCGGCATCACCGAGCAACTCGTCGAACTGGGCTTCGAGGCCGGCCGCATGAAAACCGGAACGCCGCCGCGCTTGGACGGACGTTCGATTGATTATTCGCGCACCGAAATCCAGCCGGGCGACGAGCCTGCGGGCAAATTTTCGTACACAGACACGCCCACACTGACACGCCAACTGCCCTGCCATGTGACCTATACGAACGAGGCCGTGCATGAGATTTTGAAAACGGGGTTCGACCAATCGCCCATGTTCAACGGGCGGATTCAGGGCGTTGGGCCGAGGTACTGCCCCAGCATCGAGGACAAAATCAACCGCTTCGCCGACCGCGACCGGCACCAACTTTTCATCGAACCGGAAGGCTGGGACACTTGCGAGATTTATCTCAACGGCTTCTCGTCGTCGTTGCCTGAAACGGTTCAGTATCAGGCACTTCGCAAAATCCCCGGCCTCGAAAACGTCAAGATGTTCCGTCCCGGCTACGCCATCGAGTACGACTATTTTCCGCCGACCCAACTGAAACTTTCGCTCGAAACGCACCTCGTAGCAAACCTCTTTTTTGCCGGGCAAATCAACGGCACCACTGGCTACGAAGAGGCTGCTTGTCAAGGGCTTATGGCTGGTTTGAACGCCGCGTTGGCCGTGAAAAACGAAGCCCCGCTGGTGCTGAAACGCTCCGAAGCCTACATCGGTGTACTGATTGACGACCTCGTGAACAAGGGCACGCAGGAGCCGTACCGGATGTTCACGAGCCGGGCCGAATACCGCATTTTGCTCCGGCAGGACAATGCCGACCTGCGCCTCACGCCCATTGCCCACCGCCTCGGCCTCGCTGGCGCAGACGTGCGGATGGATCGGGTGCGGGCCAAAAACCAAGCCGCCACCGAGATTGACGCTTTTTTCAAAAACGCCTCAGTCGCGCCCGACGAAATCAACGGCTACTTGGCCGCCGTCGAATCCGCGCCGACGGTGCAAAAAGTGAAGTTGCACCAAATCCTACTGCGCCCGCAAGTGGACATGGCTGGGCTGTCGAAAGCACTGCCCGAAGTGGGGCGTTTCCTCGCGCCGTTCGATTCGGAATTCGTCGAGCTGGCCGAAATCAACATGAAATACGCGGGCTACATCCAAAAAGAGGAAGAAATGGTACAGCGCATGGCTCGCCTCGAAGACCTGCACTTGCACCCGGATTTCGACTATGCCGCGCTGACCGCGCTTTCCGCTGAATCGCGCCAAAAACTGGCACGACACAGACCCCAAACCATCGGCCAAGCGAGCCGGATTTCGGGGGTCAGCCCGGCGGACGTGAGCGTGTTGCTGGTGCATTTGGGGCGGTGAATTCTATCTTTGACAAAAAATTGGATATGGGCTTCGTTTACGCAAACATCGAACTGGCAAACGGCGGCGACATCGTGCTCGCCAAACGCCACCTCATCGGCGACGACGAGGTGCGCCGGATGCCTTTGAATATCATGGTGGACACTGGTTCCATCATGCTCGCCGTCAATGAAGAAATCCGCGACTACCTCGGCCTCGATGAGGTCGAAGAAAAACGCCTCTCCCGTTTTGCCGACGGACGAACAATGGAATTGGAGGTCGTTGGCCCTGTCGAAATCCATTACGAAGGCCGCATCTGCACGACAAACGCCCTTGTCCTACCCGGCGATTCGGAGCCGCTTCTGGGCGCGATTCCACTCGAAGAGATGGACTTATGGGTTAGCCCAAACCGCGGAATGCTCGCCCCGGCCCATCCCGACGGGCAAATCATGATTTTGAAATAGCCGAATTGATTGCCACCAGGCCATCTTGGAGAGATGAAAATTTCCCGGAATTTACGAAAACGGGGCTTTGGCTTTTCAAAGTGTGTTTTCTACCTTTGCCGCCGTTTTTGAAAAAAGGACATAAAACAATTCGATTATCATGGAAATCGTAAGCATACAAGGCCACCGGAAAGAAGCCTCCGGCAAGGAGCATGCGCGCCGCATCCGCCGCGAAGGCATGGTGCCCTGCGTGATGTATAAAAGCGGTGGCGGCGATGCCATCTCGTTCAGCCTCAACCCTGCCGAGGCTCGCCCGCTGGTGTACACGCCCAAGTTTAAAATGGCGGAAATCACCCTCGACGGCAAGACGCACAAATGCATTTTGAAGGAGCTGCAATTCCACCCCGTGACTGAGGCCGTGATGCACATTGATTTCCTCGAATTGGTGCCAGGTATCAAGTTCAAGGCATCCGTCCCGGTTCGTTACGAGGGCACTGCCCCGGGCGTGAAGGCCGGCGGCAAGTTCCTTCCGAAACTTCGCAATGTCAAAATCATGACCACCCCCGAAAAAGCGGTGGATGAAGTGGTGGCGAACATCGGCGAAATGGAACTCGGCTCGACTATCCGGGTGCGCGACATCAAGTTGACGGAAGGCGTGGACATCCTCAATCCGCCCGCCGTACCGATTGCGTCCATCGAAATCCCGCGCGCACTTCGCGGCAAATAATCAGGGCACGCAAGTGCTTGATTCCCAATATTGAAACAGACTTTCGCGCTGCATCGCCGAAGGTCTGTTTCGCTTTTTAAAAAATCAAAAACATGCGCCTGTCCATCGTCCAATCCGCCCTTGTTTGGGAAAACAAAGCGGAGAATCTGCGCCGCTTCGACCAAAAACTCGCCCCACTGGGGGGGCAAACCGACCTCGTCGTGCTACCCGAAATGTTTTCCACCGGGTTTTCGATGAAGGCCGAGCTTTTGGCCGAGCGCATGGACGGAGCAACGATGATCTGGTTGGCCGAAAAGGCCGCTCAACTCGGCGCAAGCATTGCGGGCAGTTTTATCTGCCGCGAAAACGACCAGCACTACAATCGCCTCGTGTGGATGCGACCGGACGGGACTTTTGAGACCTACGACAAACGCCATTTGTTCAGCCTCGCCGAAGAGGAAAAACACTTCGCACCCGGCCATAAAAGGTTGATTGTCAACTGGAACGGCTTTGCCGTTTGCCCGATGATTTGCTATGATTTGCGCTTCCCGGCCTGGAGCCGCAACCGCCGCGACGAGACCGGATACGACCTGTTGATTTATGTCGCCAACTGGCCCACGCGCCGGGCACACCATTGGCGGTCGCTCCTGCAAGCCCGTGCCATCGAAAACCAAGCCTACTGCGTGGGCGTGAACATCGTGGGGACGGACGGCAACGGTTTGGAGTACGTCGGCGATTCGGCCATAGTTGATTTTTTGGGGCAGCACATTTGCCAGCTGTCGGCGCAAGAAGGCGTTTTCACGACCGAGCTTTCCCTCCAAAATCTGCACAACTACCGCGCCCAGTTCCCCTTTTTGGCCGATGCGGACAAGTTCCAGTTCGAGTATTGAGTTGTTTGTGCTCAAAACCCAATACTCGAAACTCAAAACTTGAACCCTGCCGTCAGCAGCACGTCGGTCGCACGGCTCTTCAAATCGGCAATGGGTTGGTCGGCGGGCGAGACTTCCGGGTCGGCGTATGGTTGCACCGTGTTTTTGCCCACCGTCCGCCGGAACCCGAAATCGAGGTAAAAACTTTGCAGACGCAGCCCGATGCCGCCCGAAAACGCCACGTCGAAACCATTTTGCGTGTCGCCGGGCTTGCCCAACAGGCTTGTGCCTGCCCGCAGCCGCAGCGCGTCGAGTGCTAATTCGCCGCCCAACCTAAGGTTCATGGCCTGTTTGTACGCCCGACGGATTTCGTTGTTGAGTTCGCGTTCGGCAGTTTGGTTGTCGCTGCTGGCGATGTCGGCGGTCAGGTTGAAACGATTGGTGCTGTAATCCACCCACTCCACGTCCGCGCTGAGGAACCCGTGTTTGTTCACCAAAACGGCCCCGCTCAAAATCGCCCGCCACGACGTGCGTAGGCGGTAATCGGTCGTGCCGCTCGGCGAAAAGACGTTTTGCCCCGGATTGGAGCCGCCGCCGTCGGTGTAGGCATAGCGGAACGTGGTCTCGTAATTATCGGTCAGCGACATCAAAGTCGGGGTATGAAAAGCCGCACCGAAGCGCAGCATTTTGGTCGGGCGATAAATCACGCCCAGTTTCAGGTTCACGCCCACGCCGTTCGTCCGCAGGTATTCGGTGTAGCGCAGGTCGTCGAAGTACGGCACCGCGTCCGTTGCGTCGGTCTCGGTATAATCGCCCTGCAACTCGTATTTCACGAACGGCACGCCGATGGTCGCGCCAATCATCAGTTCATCGTTGTAATTCCCCGCGAACGAAACCACCATTTCGTTGATGCCGCCCGTCGTCACGAGCGATTGGTCGCGGGTCAATGTGGCCGCCCGCGTCGAATCGAAATCGTATGTCAAAAGGCCGTTTTGATAATAAATCGCGTTGGCATCGAGGGCCAGCCCCGCCCCGAACGGGTACAAATCCTCCGACGAGCCGCCGCCGCCCAGCACCTGCTGCGCCTCCGCGAAAAAGCCGTTCATGATGGAGCCTTTGCTTTTGCCCTCGTAAAACGCGGCATTGTGGAAGTTCGCCAGCTTGTTGTAGCCGAGGCCGACGTTGAACGAGCGCCAGCGCGAGGCCCTCGGTTCGGTAAAAAACACCACGCCGAGGTTGTTGAAGTTGAAGTTCGATTTGTCGTCCTCGTTTTCCACGTTGCCCACGCCACGCAACGTGCTGCTGCTGCGGCCAAAATGCAGCGCAGGCGTAAGCACAAATTCGCTCCGGCGGAACAGTGCCAACCCCGCCGGGTTGGTGCTGAGGGTGCCGAAGTCCGCGCCCAATGCCCCGAACGCGCCGCCCGCGCCGAGGAAACGCGCCGTGCCGCCGGGGTTCAGGTGTGAATATCGGATTGCATCGGAAGCAGCCTGCGAGAGCAGGGCTTGGGCGAAAAGCAGGCTGAGCGAAAGGGAAAAAAGCCTTTTCATAGTCGAATTTTTTAGTGCCGTTTGGTTGAAACTTGCTCAAAGGTAAACCGCCGGGCAGCCGAAAATCCGACCGAAATCCGGCCTTTAACGCCAGAAAAACAGCCCTAACATTTTCGTAAGGTTGGTTTTAGGGACAGTTTTTAGGATAGGTGCGAAGCAGTTGGCTTCGTCAGGTTGAGGCATCGAAAAGCAAATCGCCCAGCTTTGCCCCTGCCTTTTCTTGCACGAACCGCAGCACCCGGAACACCGATGCGCCGAAATCGCGCTCAATTTCGTGCTCCCACAGCCGCAGGACGTGCCAACCCATCTGCTCCAATCGGGCATTCACTTCGCGGTCGCGCTGCATATTCCGCTCGATTTTCGCCCGCCAGAATGCCTTGTTTTGTTTGATTTTGTGTTGTTTTTCGGCCCAATCGTGGCCGTGCCAGAAGTCGCCGTCCACGAACACGGCCACGCGCCAGCGCGGGAAAGCAAGGTCGGGCTTGCCGGGCAGGTTTTTGAGGTGCACCCGATAGCGCAGCCCGAAACCCCAGAGCACTTTCCGCAGCGCAATCTCCGGCTTGGTGTTGGCCGCCCGGATTTTCGCCATCAGCCGCGACCGCTCCGGCGTGGTATAAAACCCGCCCGCTTCCTCGAAGCGCGGCACCTTGATTTTTTCTTCTGGCAACGGGTAATCCATTTTCGCGGCGGGCGGTTTTTCGGCTTGTCGGTTGGCAAAGTTGGGCTACCTTTGTGAAAATTTTTGTTTTAAAAAATTCGAAAAATGGTCTCTCCTGCAATCCAAGAGCCTACCGCCGCAAGACCCAGCCTTCGGGTCAGGCCCGACGTGCATGGGTCGGACGGCAACGGCGCAGTGCCCAAAAAAATCAGCTGGGAGGCGTTCGAGCGGCGGTACCTCCGTCGTGAGGACAAGTACAAATATGAATGGGTGGACGGAACTGTCGTCAAAACTCCTCGCACGATGAATCAACGACAACAATTTATCCTCATCAACCTCCAAGCGTTTCTGGATAAGCTACGCACTCACAAAAACTTAGGCTTGCTCCTCGCCGAAGTGGACACCTTTTTCGGCCCGAACCACCGCCGCCCCGACATCGCCTACTTTTCGCCGGAGCAGGTGTCTTTGCTGCGCCACGCGGAGCAGGTGCCGCAGTTTGTCGTGGAAATCATTTCGAGCAAAGACCAACTGAACGAGGCCAACGAAAAATTGGCGGACTACCGCCGGGCGAACGTGCAAATCGTGTGGCACGTCTTCCCAAAACTGAATGAAGTCCATGTGTATCGGGGCAAAAAAATGGAAATCTGCCTCGATACTGACCCATGCTCGGCGGAGCCGGTGATTCCGGGGTTTGTCATGTCGGCCAAAGAAGTTTTTATGTGAGCACGGTCGCCCCTGCCCGAACCTCAGCAAAACCAACCTGCCTTTCCAAACATTTCGTTGGGCATTCGCCCATGTAATTTCGCCCGAAACTTGCGTCCATGTCCTTTCTCGACGAACTAAACCCCATCCAACGCGCCGCTGTCACGACCACCGAGGGCCCTGTGCTCATCATCGCTGGGCCGGGTTCGGGCAAGACCCGTGTGCTGACGTTTCGCATCGCCCACCTGCTGCAAAAAGGCGTGGCCCCATGGGAAATCCTCGCGCTCACGTTCACCAACAAGGCCGCGAAGGAGATGAAGGAGCGCATCGAAAAAGTCGTCGGGCCGAGGGCGCACCAAGTTTGGGCGGGCACTTTTCACTCCATTTTTGCCCGGATTTTGCGGGCGGAGGCCAGCAAAATCGGCTTCCCGTCCAATTTCACGATTTACGACTCCGACGATTCGGCCTCGCTCATCCGCAGCATCATCAAGGAAATGTCGCTCGACCCGCAGGTGTACAACCCGAACGCCGTCCGCTCGCGCATCTCGTCGGCCAAAAGCAACCTCATCCCAC
>JBKBIC010000023.1:0-20000 GCA_046299435.1 Saprospiraceae bacterium | reverse complement strand
GGTTCTGGCTCATGGTGTAACGGTAGCACAGCAGATTTTGGTTCTGTTTGTCAGGGTTCGAATCCTTGTGAGCCAACAACAAAGAAGCCCTTTCGGAAAATCCGAGAGGGCTTCACGTTTTTCACCTTATGCTCAAATGCTCCTGCTTGGGTCGAACTGCTCCAAGTAGTCTGCTACACGGCGCAAGAACGAACCGCCCAAAGCACCGTCCACGATCCTGTGGTCGTAGGAAAGCGAGAGGAACATCATTTGCCGGACAGCAATCACGTCGCCATATTCTGTTTCGAGCACCGCAGGTTTCTTGCGGATAGCCCCGGTGGCAAGGATGGCCACTTGCGGTTGATTGATGATAGGTGTGCCCATGACGTTCCCGAAAGTGCCCACATTGGTCAGCGTAAAAGTGCCGCCCTGAATTTCGTCCGGCTTCAATTGGTTTTGCCGCGCACGGCCAGCGAGGTCGTTCACGGTTTTGGTCAGGCCAGCGAGGTTGAGCAAATCAGCATTTTTGATGACGGGCACGATTAGGTTGCCAGAGGGCAACGCAGCAGCCATACCTATATTAATGTCTTTCTTGACAAGGATGCGCGTGCCGTCCACCGACGAATTTATCATCGGGTAATCGCGGATGGCGCGGGCGACAGCCTCCACAAAAATCGGCGTGAAGGTGATGTTCTCGCCGTACATCTTTTTAAAGGAATCCTTCACGCGGTTGCGCCAGTTGACCAGGTTGGTCACATCGGCTTCTACGAACGAGGTGACGTGCGGGCTGGTGTGTTTGCTCATCACCATGTGATCGGCAATGAGTTTTCGCATCCGGTCCATTTCCACGATTTCGACATTGCCGCCCACGCTCACGGCAGCAGGGGCTGCGGTTGGTACCGGTGCCGGTTTGCTGGCCGGAGCCTGTTGTACCTGCTGAACCGGGGCCGATGTGCGTTTGGCGACGTACTCCAGAATATCTTTTTTCGTCACGCGGCCTTCCATGCCGCTACCGGGCAGGGCATCCAGCTCAGTCTGCGCGATACCCTCCGTTTTGGCAATTGTCCGCACAAGCGGCGAGTAAAAACGCCCACCTGCGCCTGCTTTTCCCACCTCGCTGGTTTCAGTCGGGACAAAAGGCACCTGCGTTGGAGCGGTTTCGGCGGCAGCCGCAGGGACGGCGACAGCAGGCGACGCAACGGGCTGGGCAGCGGCGGCCTCCGTCTCGATGATGGCAATGACCTTATTAATAGGCACTACATCATTCTCATTGAACAAGAGTTCCGTCAGCGTACCCGCGACGGGCGACGGCACCTCGCTGTCCACTTTATCGGTGGCAATGTCGAGCACAGGTTCGTCGAGTTCCACCCGGTCGCCCGGTTTTTTGCGCCATTTGAGGATGGTGGCCTCCATGATGCTCTCGCCCATTTTGGGCATCAAAAGTTCTATGCGAGCCATTCGGTTGCTATTGATTTGGTGATTTTCGCCGGGCAGGCCGCCCCGCGCAAACAAATTTGGTTAAGAAGCCGCAAAGATAGTTTTTCGCCCCGCAGCCTTTTCAAAAATGGTTTCGGCAAAAAACGCCCGACCTTCGCCGCCGCCAAACCCAAGCAAAATGTCCAACATCAAAAACATCGTCTTCGATTTCGGGAACGTCCTATTCGACCTCGACCTGCCTTCCATCGAGCGCGAATTGCGGGCAGCAGCGGGCGAAAATTTCGAGGCGGGCCAAGCCAAACTCCTGAAAGACAACGTGTTCGACCTGTACGAAACCGGCGGCCTGACCACCGACGAATTTGTGGATGCCGTGCGCTTTGCCGTCGAACCACCACTGACGGAGGCGCAAGTCGTCGCGGCTTGGAACTCGATTTTCAGGCAGTTGCCTGCCCATCGGCTCGAAATGCTGCTGCGCCTGCGCCAACGCTACAATGTGTTTTTGCTCAGCAATATCAACGACCTCCACGAACGCTGGATAAATGACTACCTCCGCCGCGAACACGGCATCACGGATTTTGAGGCGCGGTTTTTCGATGCCGTGTATTACTCGCACCTCGTGCGGCTGCGGAAACCGGGCCGCGAAATTTTCGAGTACGCCCTCGCCGACGCGGAAATGGTACCGGAGGAAACACTTTTTTTCGACGACCTGCCGGACAACGTAGCCACCGCCAACCAACTGGGAATCAAAGGGATATTGCACCCGGTCGGAACTGAAATCGCTGATGTCATTGGCAAATATTTGCCAGACTGACGGCCACCTGCGCTGCCAGCCGCGCATTGTTCAGCACCAGTTCGATGTTCGTCGTCAGGCTTGCACCGCCTGTGAGCCGCACGATTTTGGCGAGCAAAAACGGCGTGACGGCTTTGCCTTTGATGCCCTGCGCGTCAGCCTCGCGGAGCGCGTCGGCAATGGTTCTTTCCAGCAAATCGGCATCCATCGAAAAGTCTTCGGGTACGGGGTTTGCCACCACAACCCCGCCGCGCAGCCCCATTTCCCATTTTATTTTCAACAAGTTGGCAACTTCTTCCGGCGAATCGAGGCGGCAATCCACGCTCAGTCCGCTGCTCCGGGTGTAAAATGCCGGGAACTCGTCGGTGCCGAAACCCACCACCGGCACGCCGTGCGTTTCGAGGTATTCGAGCGTGAGCGGCAGGTCGAGGATGGATTTCGCGCCCGCGCAGACGACGGCGACGGGCGTTTGTGCCAATTCTTGCAAATCGGCGGACACGTCCATCGTCGTGGCCGCGCCGCGATGCACCCCGCCGATGCCGCCGGTGGCGAAGACGCGGATGCCCGCCAGTGCCGCCACAATCATGGTGGAGGCAACGGTCGTCGCGCCGCTTTTCTGTTGGCTGACGAGATATGGCAGGTCGCGGCGGCTGGCTTTGGGGATGCTAAGTCCTTCTTTTCCAAGCAGTTCTATTTCGTTGGCGTTGAGGCCGGCCACCAATTTCCCGCCGATGACGGCACAGGTGGCGGGCACGGCCCCGGCGGCGCGGACGGTTTTTTCGACGCGCAGGGCCGTCTCGACGTTTTGCGGGAAAGGCATCCCGTGCGAGATGATGGTGCTTTCGAGGGCGACGACCGGGCGGCGGTCTTGGAGAGCGGCGCGGACTTCGGGCGAGCAGCGGAGGTGAGCGTTCATGGGCGCGGATTTGTTGATTTGCGGCAAGTGGCGGGCCGGAAGCCAGCCGTTTCGAGGATTCATCGTACTTTTTGCCCGCAATTTCGGTCGCCTCCGCCGAGTGCCCACTCTCATTTTTTTCGACGACGCGCCCACGATGGTTTTCCGCCGAATTTTTGGATGCCTGTTGGCCCTGTTTTGGGCTTGCACCCCGCCGCTCGCCGGGCAGCAAATGGCCGAGCGCAGGCCCGTCTCGCTGCCCGCCGCCGATTCGCTTCTGGCCGCCGGGCAGGCCGAAGCTGCGGGCGATGCCTATGCCGCATGGGCCGAATCGCTCCAAAAAAGCGGCAAAAAACAGGACGCAGCGGCAGCGTTTCAAGTAGCCGGCAAGATTTTGACGGAGGAAGCCACGCTTTATGAAAAGGGCAAACAAGCCTACAACGAGGCTCTTTTGCTGTTCGTGGAGGCCAAAGACCTGACAAGCCAAGCCTACACCCACTTCCGCTTGGCCGCCTGCCTGCACCAGAACTACGAGTACCCAGAGGCTTTGGGACACTACTTGGAGGCCAAGCACCTCTTCGAGACGCTCAAAAACAAAAAAGGCGAGGGCATGGTGCTGAGCGATTTGGGCTGGTTTTACCGGGATTGCGACAACATGATGTCTGCCTTGGAGGCCGGTTTTCGGGCACTCGAAATCCACGAACAGCTGCGCGACACGATAGCTATTATATATGACTTGCAAAACCTCGCCATTTTCCACGATGAAACGGCGCGATACGAAACGGCCCTCGAACTCTACCTGCGTGCCCTCAAGCTGCTGAAAGACCCCGAACCCATGATTCTCAACAACATCGCCAACACCTACAAAAACAAAAAAGAGTACGACCTCGCCATCCAATACGCCCAAGAATCCCTCAAAATTGCCCTCGAAACCAACGACGACTACCCGCTCCCGTTCGTGTACAGCACCCTCTGCGAAATCTACACCCGCCTCAACCGCCTGCCCGAAGCCCTCGAATACGGGCGCAAGTGCCTCGAAATGGCAGAGGCAAACGCCGACCTCGAAACCCTCAAAATCGCGCAGATGAACCTGAGCGATATTTACGAACGCAAAGGCGACATGAGCGCGGCACTCCGCTATTTCAAAGGCTACATCGCCGCCCGCGACAGCATCACGAACGAAGAGAAAAACCGCGAAATCACCCGCCGCAGCCTCCAATTTGAGTTCGACAAAAAAGAGGCCGTCGCCGCCGCCGAACTGGGCCGACAAAAAACCGTCCGCAATGCCTTCATCGGTGGTTTCGTGCTGATGCTCGCGCTGGCCGGGCTGATTTTCCGCAGTTTCCGCCGCGAGCAGCACACCAAGACCATCATCGCCCTCGAAAAACAAAAATCCGACGACTTGCTGCTCAACATCCTCCCAGCCACCGCCGCCGACGAACTGAAGACCAAAGGCCACTCAGATGCGCGCCTGTTCGACCACGCGACGGTACTTTTCTCCGATTTCAAGGATTTCACCCGCGTCAGCGAGCGCGTCAGCCCGGCGGAGCTGGTCAAGATGATTGACCTGTATTTCAGCGAATTCGACCGCATCGTCACGCGGCACGGCATCGAAAAAATCAAGACCGTCGGCGATGCCTACGTCTGTGCCAACGGCCTGAACCAATCCGGCACCGACCAACCGCAAGCCGTCGTGCAGGCCGCCCTCGACATCCAAGCCTTTGTCGGGCAGTTCAAGGCAGAGGCCGAGCGCAAGGGGCAGCCGTTTTTCGAGTGTCGCATCGGCATCCACACTGGCCCGGTCGTGGCCGGCGTGGTCGGCCTCAAGAAATTCACCTACGACATCTGGGGCGACACCGTCAACGTCGCCGCCCGCATGGAACAGAACGGTGCGCCGGGCCGCATCAACATCTCGGAGGACACCCACCAGCTCGTCCGCGACGATTTTGCCTGCCAGTTCAGGGGCAAAATCGAGGCGAAGAACAAAGGCGAAATCAACATGTATTTCGTTGAGGCAAAAGTTTGAAGCCCTGAACAACCTTTTGAGCCGGAAACGCGCCTTTGGCAATGAGTTTTCGGATTCGTAATCCTCGCCAACGTTTCAACCTACGCATGAAAAATTTCTGGAAAATAGCGGCCGTGCTGTTCGTCTCGCTCGCCGTCACAAGCTGCGTCACCACCAAAAAGAAAGGCAGCCAAAAAGTGGGGTGGTTCAAAAAAGGCTACCACAACATGACCTCCCACTACAACTATTGGTTCAACGCCAACGAGTTGATGAACACCTCCGTCGCCAAGATGAACGAGGCGCACAAGGACAATTACAACCAAGTCCTCGAAATCTACCCGTACATGGCCGCCGACCCGCAACCCACGAAAGGCGACATGGACAACGTCATCACCAAGACGGCCAAAGCCATCAGCATCCACCGCGTGAGTGATTGGACGGACGATAACTACCTGCTTTTCGCGGAGGCGCAGCACCTGAAACACGATTTCGAGAGCGCGGAAACGAGCTTCCAATACATCAAGGACGAACTCGACCCGCACAAAAAACTCCCGAAGTCCAAACTGAAAAAGGGCAAGAAGAAAGAGGACACCAAAAAGAAATCCTCCAAAAAGAAGAAAAAGAAGAAGAAAAAACCCTCCGCCAAGAAAAAGAAGGCCGCCAAAGCCAAAGCCGCAAAGGAAAAAGCCGCCAAAGAAAAGGCCGCAGCCGAGGCCGCCAAACAGCCCGTGAAACCAAAAGAGGAGGCCGCCCCGCCGCCCGGCGACGACCCCTACAAAACCAGCGCACTGAAACGCCGCTCGGCTTGGCCCGAGGCAATGGTCTGGTACGGACGCACCTTGACCGAGCGCGAGAAATACGAGGAGGCCGACTACCACTTCCAGCAGCTGGCCGAAGACCCGTTTTTCCCCAATGCCCTGCGCGACGACCTCGCCACCGCCGAGGCATACAACTGGATGAAGCAAAAACGCTACGACCGCGCCATCCCGCCGCTCAGCCGTGCCATCCAGTTCACCAAAAAGAAAAAGCAACGCGCCCGATTGGCCTACATCCTCGCCCAACTGTACGACCGGGCGGGCCGCCACGAGGAGGCTTACGCGGCGTTCGACAAAGTGCTGGGCAGCCGCCCGACCTTCGAGATGGAGTTCAACGCCCGCCTGCAACAAATCGAAAGCGGCTGGGAAAATGGCAAAATCACGGCAAAAGACGCGGACAAAACCCTCAACCGCATGGCCGCCGAAGCCAAAAACGCCGACTACCGCGACCAGATTTATTTCACGCTGGCCTCCATCGCGCTCAAAGAAAACCAGAAAAAAGAGGCCATCGCCTACCTGCGCCAATCGCTGGCCGCCAACAAAGGCAACGCCAGCCAACGCGCCGAGTCATACCTGAAATTAGCCGACCTGTACTTCGAGGCGGAGGATTTCGTGCTGGCCAAAAACTATTACGACAGCACACTGACCGTCCTCGCCGTCACCGACGAGCGGTACAAACAGGTGGACTTGTACGCCAAAAACCTGACCGACATCGCCCGGCTCATCACGACCATTGCCTCCAACGACAGCATCGTGCGGGTGTACAACATGAGCGACGCGGAGCGGAAGGATTTGGCAAAAAAAATCAAAAAACAGCGCGACGAAGAAAACGCCCTCGCCGAGGCCAAAGCCGCCAAAAAAGAAAAAGAAAAGGCCGCGCCCGGCGCACCCAAGTCCGGCCCAATCGCAGGCGCGAAGCCGTCGTCGTTCTATTTTTACAACGAGGCATTCGTCAAAAAGGGCAAAAAAGATTTCCAGAAAACTTGGGGCGACCGCAAACTCGAAGACAACTGGCGGCGCAGCAGCCGACGGCCCAACCAAGACGCAAGCGACGATTTGGCAGCAGCCGACTCGACCAAAGCCGACGGTGTGAGCGACGCGGAACTGGACGACATTTTCCAGAGCTTGCCCAAAAGCACGGACGAACTGGCCGTCATCCACCTTGCCACTTACGATGCCATGTACCAATTGGGCGTGCTTTACCGCGATAAATTGCAGAACAACCGCCGCAGCACCGGCACATTGGAGGATATGCAGGCCCGTTACCCGGACACGACCAAGCACGAAAAAGAGGCGTGGTACTACTGTTTTGTGGGCTTTACCGACCTCGAAAACCCGCCAAAGGCCAAAGAATACTACGACAAATTAGTCGCCAAATACCCGAACAGCAGCTACGCCCGCGCCATCAGCGACCCCAACTTTGTCAACGCCCAGAAACAGCGCGAAAAAGAAGTCAACGATTATTACGAATCGGCCTACGGTGAGTTCAAGCGCGGCCAGTACAAAACGGCCTTCGATAAATGTGAGGACGCGCCCCGAAAATTTGGCTCCCAAAACCCGATGATGCCCAAGTTCGCGCTGCTTTCCGCGCTATGCATGGGCAATTTGCAAGGCAAGGACGCTTACTGCGGTGCATTGAGCGACGTGATTGGCCGCTTCCCGCAGAGCAACGAGGCCACCCGCGCCAAAGAAATCGCCCGCTTGCTCGGCTGCAAGGGCTTCGAGGTGGCCGATGTGCCCAAGCGCGACGGCGGCAGCGACCAGCTGGACGAAAAGTTCACGCTCGAAGACGACAAACTCCACTACTTCCTCGTGGCGATTGACAACTCGGAAAACAACGTCAAACTCGACGACGTGAAAGCCGCCATCTCGGACTACAACCGCGAGTTCCACAAACTGGAGCAGCTCCGCATCTCCAACATTTTCCTCGGCACCGACACGCAAACACCCATCGTCGTGCTCCGCAAATTCGACAACCGCGCCGCCGCCATGAAGTACCTCCGCGAGGTGGAAGCCAAACCGGACTTCCTCGGCGAGAACGCCAAGCGCGAATACACGAAAGAGTTTTTCGTCATCACGCAGGAAAACTACCGCCGGGTGCTGAAAAACAAGACGCTGGACGGCTACCGCGAATTTTTTGAAGAGAATTACACGAAGTGATTTTCCGGCAGAACGGCTTCGAGGCCACCAAAAACTGCCCAAGTTTAGAATCAAAACGAGCAGCCCCTACTTGCAGGTGTCAGCAAGTAGGGGCTGCTCGTTTTGATTCCATTAAAATCACCGATTCGGTTATTGCAAGCGGGGGAGGAGGGTTCAACCTTTGTCCATGTTCTTTCGCCGCAGCCGCAGGGCTTTCCCGGCTAATCCTGCAACCGCCTTTTGCACATCGAAACACCGACGGATTTTTTCTGGGGACAAAACAAACTCAACGCTTCTTCTATTCTTCCCCTGTGTTCGAGCATTGGGAATTGTCATGATTCCCAATGCTCAGCTCCGTCAGAGAATGTTGCACATTTTGCAAATCTGCACCAAGGCCGTCGTGTCCCGTGCGCCCGTCCGGGCAAGCATGTTTTTCCGGTGCTTTTCCACTGTATTGACGCTGATGAACAGCCGTTCGGCAATCTCCCGCGATTCTTGGCCTGCCATGATGAGGGCCAGCACCTCTTTTTCGCGGTCGGAGAGGATGTCTTGAAATATCAGTTTCGAGTCGCTCGAATGGTAAAAGGCCCGCTTGGCGGGCAGGCCGCCAGCGTCCCAGCGACACCAGTATTCGCCGCCTTTCAGCAGGTGCGACACGTCTTCGAGCGTCATCACCGATTGCTCGCTTTTACCGTCGCCGTCCAGCCCAAGCGGATACTGCCGGATGAGGAGCCGCAGCGGATGCCCGTCTTTCCGGTTGAATTTCATGCCGCAATAAATCTTCATATTGGCCTCGCGGCCAAAGGCTTCCAATACGTTGTAGACATGTTTGATGAGTTGGAACGGGAACAGGATGTGCTCCCAAGCCAGCGTGTGGAAAAAGACGCGGATGTTTTTTTGATGGAACTCGGAGGGCGTGTAGCCCGAAAACTCCGACACGTTGTCGCTGGCGTACAGAATCTTGAAATTTTTGTCGTCGAACACCAGCACGAGCGTCTGGCGATTTTTGGCAAGGTGGTTCAGCAGCCCCGCTCCCGTGACCGGGTCGTTCGTCATGGGCTTGTAATGGGGCGCGTACACCTCGCGGAAATAGGCCATGAATTTTTCAAAAACCAGATCCGGGTTGCCCGATTTCAGCAGATGGTCGAGGCTGTCAATCATGGTTAAGTGCGTGTTTCATGTTGGTGATCGGCAGAGCCGGTGCGGGGAGCTGGCACAAGGTCGGGTTATTTCGCAGTATTGAAACAGCGGCAAGCCATGCACCTGAAAAATCGCTATTTGAAAAACCTTGCTGCGCGTCCGCGAGCGCACCTACCATGCCGACAACGCTTTATTTTTCAAACCTTTGCGGCCAAACTTTCGCAGACCCACAAACCCTTTCGCACACATGAAAAAAATAATCGTACTCGGGGCCGGGTTGGTCGGCAGCGCGATGGCCAGCGACTTGGCCGCCCAATTCGATGTGACCGCCGCCGACGCGAGCCAAGCAGCCCTCGACAAAGTAGCGGCCCGCAACCCGCGTGTGCGCACCCATTGCGCCGACCTTTCCCACGCGGCCACGCTGAAAAACTTGGTCAGTGACTTCGACCTCGTCATCGGTGCGCTGCCCGGCTTTCTCGGTTTCGAGGCCCTAAAAACTGTCATCGAGGCAGGCAAAAACGCGGTGGACATCTCGTTTTTTCCCGAAGACCCGTTCCTGCTGGATGCGCTGGCCCGGCAGCACGGCGTGACCGCCGTCGTGGACTGCGGCGTGGCTCCGGGCATGGGCAACATCATCGCGGGTTATCACCACAAACGCATGGAAATCAACTCGTTCCGCTGCCTCGTGGGCGGCCTGCCGCAGGTGCGCGAGTGGCCTTGGGAATACAAAGCTGTGTTCTCGCCGATTGACGTGATTGAGGAATACATCCGCCCAGCGCGGTACGTCGAGGGCGGTCGCATGGTCGTGCGCGAGGCATTGAGCGACCCCGAGCTGCTTGATTTTGAGGGCATTGGCACATTGGAGGCGTTCAACTCCGACGGCCTCCGCTCACTCATCCGCACCCTGCCCGACGTGCCGAACATGATTGAAAAAACGCTGCGCTTCCCCGGCTGCATCGAATACTTGCGGGTGTTGCGGGCCGCCGGGTATTTTTCTTATGAGGAAATCGAGGTCAATGGCCAGCGCATCCGCCCGGTGGACGTGACCGCCAAACTGCTCTTCCCCAAGTGGAAATTGAAGCCCGGCGAGGGCGATTTCACGGTCATGCGCATCACCGTCGAAGGCACTGAAAACGGCCAGCCGCGCACCTACACCTACGATTTGCTCGACCGCTACGACCCGGTGACAGATGTGATTTCGATGGCCCGCACGACAGGCTACACTTGTACGGCAGTCGCCCATTTGGTGCTCGGCGGCCAGTTCAATCGCGTGGGCATTTGCCCGCCGGAATTCGTCGGCGAATCGGAGGCAAATTTCCAGTTTGTGCGCGGGTACTTGGCAGAGCGCGGCGTGATTTACAGGGAAACGATTGGCTAAATGAAAACAAGCATGGCCTCATTTTTTCGCATCAAAATCTTGGACAAGTACCTCATCGGGCGGTACCTCTCCACGTTTTTTTTCTCGCTGCTCATCTGTACACTGATTTCGGTCGCCATTGATTTCAGCGACAAAGTGCAGAGCTTCATCGAGAAGCCCTGCACGGCAAAGGACATCGCGGTGTACTACGCGGGGTTCATGCTGCACATGAGCGGGCTTTTGATGCCGCTTTACACGCTCATCGCGGTCGTGTTTTTCACGTCGCGGCTGGCGTTCAACGCCGAGATTTTGTCCATCCTGAATGCGGGAGTGAGTTTCGGGCGGTTGTTGCGGCCTTATTTGCTGGCTGGCGGCATCGTCGCCTTGCTGCACCTGACCCTCAACCACCTCGCCATCCCGCGCATGAACAAGTACAAACTCTGGTTCGAGCGCACCTTCGTCTGGACCGACCAAGAAAAAAGCCGCACCTCGAACGTCCACTTCCTCGTCGCGCCCGGCGAAAAACTCTACATCCGAGGCTACAACAAAACAAGCCAGACGGCCAGCGGCCTCAAACTTGAAAAATTCGCGGGCAACAAAGTCAGCAGCATCCTCGAAGCCGAACAAGCCGTCTTCAAGACCGAGACAAACCGCTGGCAATTAACGAATTACACCGTGCGCCAATTCGATGGCCTGCGCGAGTCGTTCACCCGATACACTACTCCGCTCGACACAGCCATCAACCTGCGACCGCAGGATTTCGTGTTTTACAACAACCAAAACGAGGAAATGACCACCCCCGAACTCACGGAAGCCATCGAGCGCGACCGCAGCCGGGGCCTCTCGAACACCAAATCCTTCGAGATTGAGGTACACCGCCGCAGTGCCGACCCGTTCACTATTTTGGTGCTGACGGTCATCGGGCTGGCCGTCGCCGGGCGCAAAGTGCGCGGCGGCATGGGCCTGCACTTGGCCATCGGCATCGGCATCGGGGCGTTTTATGTGTTGCTGTCGAAGTTCGCGGTGTCGTTTGCCAGCAGCGGCACCGTGCCCGTCGGGCTGGGGATCTGGATTCCGAACCTGATTTTCGTGGTGGTGGCCCTGTGGCTGGCGGCACGGGCGCAGAAGTGAGGCAAATATTTTTCTGATAAAAACAAAAAGGCGACGGGTTTCAACCCGTCGCCTTTTTTGATGAGGACTCATCTGCTCACCCCAAATACCCCCGCACCGCAGCCACCGCCTCGAACTGCGAAGCATCCGAGCCGCCAGCTGTGGTGAAAAATGGCTGACCGCCGCCGCCTTTCAGGAATTTTTGAGCCAGTTCGCGGACGATTTGCCCGGCGTTCAGGCCGCGTTCTTTCACCAAGTTGCGCTGATTTTGACGGTCAGCAGCAGCTTGTCGACCGCCACCGAGCCGAAGACAATACCACTCTGAGAGCCTAATTAGTCTGGCTGAATTCGAATTTTGTTGAAATCCGTTTCCAAAAACAACCGTCTTGTTCATTGCTTCGATCCCGGTCAAGTTCGAATACTCCTAAAAAATGATAGCCTGAAAAACCAAGTGCATCTACTTCGAAGTAGAAAATTATTCGCTTTTCTGTGCTTCTTGAAGTGTTGAAAAAGTGCTCTCTATTTTTTTCTGGGAATCTATGCGATTCGGTGATGCTCAACACGTCGCCGTCAAGTTTGTTATTAATCCACCCGCTTCTCGGGACACTACTAGGCCACCAAATCACGAAACTCGGTTGAGCCGGATGTTGAATTGCTCCTTTCCTTAGAAATCCGCGTTTGGTTTTCCGAAAATCGGCTTCAAACAATTGGCAGATGTGTTCGATGTTCGAGAGGATAATTTCATCTTCAACTCGAATAACCGGTTTTTGCCTCCAGTATTTTGGATCTCTTGCCTCAGCAGGTCGCCAAGTCTTTAAAGAACCATGTTGCCGCTTTTGCCCAATCTCATTATGTATGATGCTGGCAATATTGTCAATTCGAGCGTGAATTTCTTCCAATGTGCCGCGACAATCAATGACCTCAACTCGATGACCAGTGCGTTTTTCAATCTCTTGCTTTCGGATGTTGTCCTGTTGAATACGAGCCGCGCTTTTGTAATGTGCCTCTTCATTGACTTCGACATGAAGACCAATTTGAGGAAAGAATACGTCAGTCAAGGCGTATTTTTCTTCGTGACGATTGATGTATTGCTGTGGAATCATCTGAATTTCAGAGCTATCCAACTTGTGCCAAAGTCGAGTCAAGGCATAGTTTTCAATTGGCTTTGAGCTGGTTTTTTGGAAAAACTTTGACAGGTATTCTAATCTGGGATCCATGTGTTGTATAAGTTAATTGATTGAAATTTGCTCACCCCAAATACCCCCGCACCGCAGCCACCGCCTCGCCCAGCTGCGAGGCATCCGAGCCGCCTGCTGTGGCGAAAAATGGTTGTCCGCCACCGCCGCCTTTCAGGAATTTTTGGGCCAGTTCGCGGACGATTTGCCCGGCGTTCAGGCCGCGTTCTTTCACCAAGTTGTCGCTGATTTTGACGGTCAAAAGCGGCTATGATTGAAGTATTACCTTGCGAAAGGTGAGGGAAATACGTCTTTTTCGAGGATAGCGGACACCTTGAAACAAGTCTGATTTACGAGCCGGAATGCAATGCGTCCAATCAAATCGAGCTTCACCGGAGAGCAAAACCACACTTCTCGGTTCTAAAAAAACCGGAACCTTTTCATGCCCATTCGAAAATTCCATGATTGCCGTAGAGTTAAGTGAAAGCGAGGCCAAAGTTTCTCCGAAACAGGGTTCACAGTCAATGTGTGGACTGATTCCTTGCCCGGGCTCGTATTCATTGACGATAACTTGGTCTGGCACTTGTTTGAAAAAACCTTTTTGGAAGAAGGAAACAGCCAACGATTGAAGCCAATCTGGGAGTTTCCCGATGTTCATGGTTGAGTCAATTTTTCGGGCTTTGTAGTCGTATTTGTAGCCGAAGTGCTGCACTCGCCGCTTCAAATCACACAACCAATTGCCTTGGTCAATCTGCTTGATTAGTTCAGCTGCATCATTTGTTGTGATAAAAGATGCATGGTATGCAAGCCCCGATATTCGGCGATGGATGGGCAGGTCAAGCGATGGTGATGCCGACGAAGCAGGAAAAAGAATAGCTTGTGAGTACATAATTCAAACATTTTCATTGAAGAACAACTCTACTCTGACGGTTCGCGTAGGGATTGGATAATTTTGCCAGCTCCCTACCTCATCCGTAAAGGTGAATTCAATGCTCCCTGCTCGTTTTGCGAGGTTGCCGAAATCGCCAAGCTTGGTTTTTAGTCGCTCCCAATTCCGATGCAACGGGGCAAAATCTGGGTTTTGGTAAAGCAGGCAGATGCTCTGCCCTTCAAACCTGTGGCTAATCATCCTGATAAAATCAGCCAGTTTTTCGACGTTTTCAACCGCGTCAAACCACGCACCGGAAAGCGTGTAGCACAAGTTTATGATGACCGCGCTGCGCTCGTGCTTTCTGTCTTTGAAAAAATCGTTTGTCAATTCTTGGAGTCGCTGTTCGTCCGAAGCTAGCTCAATCTTGAAAGTTGGCGCGATTTCGCTGACCTTTTCAGTGGTCAATTCCGCTCGGTCGAGCATGGCCGTGGATGGGTCGTACCCGACGTAAAACACGGACACATCTACTTCAGGAATTTCCTCTTTGCAAAACTCCGCCAACGCTGCACCGGATGTCATTGGCCCGCACCCGTAGTCAATGAACAGCAAGTCTTTGCCCTCCATGAAATGTTTAAAGACGAAAGCACCTTTTGAGTACAACAGTGCAAGCGTACTGGAATAATGCATCTGGAAATAGTAGTAGCAATACATATCCACCAGTTCGGATGCTTCCAATTTTATGTCGAAGTCCACGTCTCGGTACCCGGCCGAAAAATCGGCCCGGCCTTGTCTCAGAATCGTCTTACGTTGAAAATCGGCAGATTTTTCGGTAAAAAACCGCCAAGTGGGGTGTTGGTTGTTTTTTTCAAATGGTTCGCGGGCCACCTTGTCGAGGAGGCTTTTTGTGAAATCAGAACTCGAAATCGTGCGTTTTTCCCGAAATTCCTTCGAGGCAGGCAATGGCTTATTGGAGGGCGGCAACATCTCTTCCAAAGCTGCCATCGCCTTTGTCAAAGCTGCCTTGTTCGTGCCGCTCCCTGTTGCAAAGTTGGGTTGGCCGCCGCCGCCGCCATTTAAGTAAGTTTTTGTCAGTTCTTGGACGAGCTTGCCTGCGTGTACGCCTCTTGTTTTGGTTAGGTTTTCACTTACACAAATGGCAATTTGAACAGCGTTTTCTGTCTCTGTTGCCAGCAAAATGACGGCATCCCCCAGCGCAGCCTCCAAGTTGAAGGCAAGGGTTTTTACGATTTGAGGATTGTCAAGGTTTATTTTTTGGCAAACCAAATTCATCTCCTCGTATGGATTCGATAAGGACTTCAAACCCTCCAAAAAAGTGGCTGCCCGTTGCTGATAGAGTTCCTCCCGTTTTTTCTCCAACTGCTTGCGTTCTTCCAACAGCCGCTCAATGCCTTTACTAAGGTCGTTTGTTTTCAGTAGTGTTCGAAGCGAGGCTGTTTGATTTTCCAAATTGGCAATGTAGGCTTCCGCCCCCGCTGCAGTCACGGCTTCGATGCGCCGAACGCCGGCGGCCACTGCCGATTCGCTCGTGATTTTGAAGTAGCCGATTTGCCCGGTTTGTTTGACGTGGCAGCCGCCGCAGAGTTCGCGGGAATAGGCTGGGTCGAACGTAATCATGCGGACGCTCTCGCCGTATTTCTCGCCGAAAAGCATCATCGCGCCAGCTTTTTTTGCTTCCTCGATGGGCAGGTTCCGAGCTTCTTCGAGGGCGATATTCTCGCGGATTTTTTCGTTGACAATGCGCTCTATTTCAGCGAGTTCCGCGTCGGTGACTTTCTGGAAATGCTGAAAATCGAAGCGCAGCATCGTGTCGTCCAAGTACGAACCTTTCTGCTGGACGTGCGTGCCGAGCACCGAGCGCAAGGCCGCATGGAGCAGGTGCGTAGCCGAGTGGTTGGCTTCCGTGAGCCGGCGTTTTTGCACGTCCACGAGGCAGCGCACCGTGTCGTCGTCAATCTGCTCCGGCAGCCGCTCCACGATGTGGATGACGAGCGTGTTTTCCTTTTTCGTGTCGAGCACGCGCACGCGCTCTTGGTCGGTTTTTTCGGAGCCGAACACGAGCCAGCCCGTGTCGCCCACCTGCCCGCCGCCTTCGGGGTAAAACGGCGTGCGGTTGAGCACGAGTTGGTACTGCGTCTGGCCTTTGAGGGTGACGGTGCGGTATTTCAGCACCTTCGAGGAGCGCGTTTCGAGTTGGTCGTAGCCGACAAATTCCACATCGGATTCATCCGAGAGCACGAACCAGTCGCCGACTTGCTTGGCTGCATCCTTGCGGCTGCGGTCTTTTTGGATCTGGAGGGCGGCTTTGAAGCCTGCCTCATCCACCGACCAGCCTTTTTCGCGGGCGAGGAGTTGGGTCAAATCGAAGGGAAAACCGAAGGTGTCGAACAACTCGAAAGCCTGTTCGCCGGAAATCGTATTTGCTTGAATGTCAAGGCTTTCGATGCGTTTCAAGCCCTGTTCGAGCGTCCGCAAGAAGGCTTTTTCCTCGCTCAAAATGACCTCCGTGACGAACCCGACCTGCGCTTTCAATTCGGGGAAAACGTCGGAAAACTCGTCGGCCAAAATCGCCACCATGCGGTAGAGCACGGGGTCTTTCAAGTCCAAAAACGAGTAGTAATAGCGCACGGCGCGCCGCAAAATGCGCCGGATGACGTAGCCCGCGCCCGTGTTGGAGGGCATTTCGCCGTCGGCAATGGTGAACGAAACGGCGCGCAAGTGGTCGGCCACGACGCGCATCGCCACGTCGGTTTTCGACCATGAGGCGTTCACGCCGGGATAGGTTCCGGTGTATGTTTTGCCCGAAATTTTTTCCAAAAACGAGATGAGCGGCGTCCACAAATCCGTGTCGTAGTTGCTCGCGCTGCCCTGCACGGCGCGGCAAAGCCGCTCGAAACCCATGCCTGTGTCCACCGATTTGGCGGGCAACTCGTCCAGCGAGCCGTCGGCCTTGCGGTTGAATTGCATGAAGACGTTGTTCCAGACCTCGATGACGTTCGGGTTGTCGGCGTTGACCAGCGTCTTGCCGTCCACGAGGGCGCGTTCCTCGTCGGAGCGGAGGTCAACGTGGATTTCGGAGCAGGGGCCGCAGGGGCCTTGGTCGCCCATTTCCCAGAAATTTTCCTTTTTGCCGAAAGCCAAAATGCGGTCTTCGGCAATCCATTTTTTCCATTCGTCGTGGGCTTCTTGGTCGAACGGCAGGCGCTCTTTTTCGTCGCCTTTGAAAACAGAGACGTAGAGGCGGTCTTTCGGCAGCTTGTATTTTTCGGTCAGCAGCTCCCACGACCACTGAATCGCCTCTTTTTTGAAATAGTCGCCGAACGACCAGTTGCCCAGCATCTCGAACATGGTGTGGTGGTAGCCGTCGAAGCCCACGTCCTCCAAGTCATTGTGCTTGCCCGATACGCGGAGGCATTTTTGGGTGTCGGCGATGCGCTTGGAGGGCGGCGTTTGGTTGCCCAAAAAGAAGTCTTTGAGCGGGGCCATGCCGGAGTTGATGAACAGCAGCGTGGGGTCGCTTTTGGCGACCATCGGCGCGGAAGGGATGATTTTATGGCCTTTCGACGCGAAAAAGTCGAGAAATTGCTGGCGGATTTGGCGAGAAGTCATCGTGTGCTGAAGATTCGAGGATGTGTTGATTTGACTGAGCCGCAAAAGTACACAACTTCCCTTCCTGCCTTGCCCCTCTGTGGCACCTACATTTTCGCCCATTTGACCACCTTGCTGCCCGCCGCGCCGCTGATTTGCAGGAAATAAACGCCGCTCGGCAGCGCAGGCATTTGGGCGGAAAGCCGCTGCAAATCTTCCGCCGTTGGCTGCGAAAAACTTGCCCAAACACGCCCGTTCGCATCGGCCAATTGAAGGCTGGCGACCGCGCCGGAAACCCGCACGAACACGCTGCTTGTCGCGCCAGCAGGGTTCGGAAGCACCTGTAAATCAGTCTTTTCTGTCAAAATCTCGTCCGCGCTGCTGGCTGGTTTTGGCGTGAGGTAAACCTTGAACATCCGCTTGCTGGCGCTCGACGGGGTGATGTTGGGGATTTCGGCTTTGATGCCGCCAAAAAGCCAGCCCACGAAAGTCGGCCCGCTCATGTCGCGCAGTTTCAGCACTTCGTTGGGGAAGTGCGGCGCGGCCTCGTCCGGCACAAAAACCATGTTCGTGCCGAGCAATTCATCGAAGCGTTCGGGCAGCACAAATTCGAGGCTCGACCCATCGGCGCGGCGGCGCAAGGCCGAGATGTCTTTGACGAAAGGCACTTTTTCGTCCTTTTTCAGTTGCCCGCCGTCCATGAAATGCACACTCAGCCCAGCGAAAAAAATTGAATACATCGCTCCGTCCGTCTGGTCAAAAATGGGCAGCACCGGGCAGGTGTATTGCGAAAACAACTGCTCGTAGCCCACATCCAATGTGTGCGAGCCGTCGGCAGCAATGTAAACTGGGTTGTAAAATGGCAAATCCGCGCCCACGCGGAACACACCGCCGTACAGCGCAAGCCCCTCCGAGCCGTCGGGCCGCACGATGGGCGCAAGCGAAAAGTCGCGGCGGTGCAAGTTGGCTTCGTCGTGCTGCGCCGAGAAGTCGCTGATAGCCAATGTGTTGCCGGAGTTTTGGATTTTGAAGCGGCGGATTTCGCTCGTGTACGCTTGCGTGAACGTGGCCGAGCCATTTTGCGAATACAGCCCGCTGAAGTCGTGGCCGCCGACGAGGAAAAACCAGTCGCCCATTTTCTCCATCTCGCCGCCGCAAACCCGCAATGACGGCACTTCCACTTGCTTGAAAGCCGACGACGGATTGGCACCCGCCAGCATTTGGGCGACCAAAACCGGTAGGTCAATCGCCGTCAAAACCGCGAAGGTCACGAACTTTCCTTGCACGTTGTCTTTGCCATAACCGCCTGATATATAAAGCGTTGTGCCGTCTTGGGCATATTGCGGATTGGTGCTTTTGAGCGCGTCGCGGAAAGGCACGGCGAGGTCGTCCACCGCGAATTTGCGCTCGTCGCCCGTCTCCGGGTTCAGCAGGCGGACGTACAAGTTGGCCTCGTCTTCCGGGAAACCCGTGACCGGAAAAAAGCCGTGCAATCCGCCGACGCGCCCGCCGACGACCACCCACCAATCCCCTTCCCGCCCCAGCGCAAATGAGTGCAGCCCCGGCAGTTCGTCTTGTGTGACTTCTTCAAGGGTAAGCGAAAACGGCAAGTCAGCGGCGTTGCCGAGCGTTTGGGCAGAACTTGAAAAAGCGGCGGTTAAAAACAGCCCGACGGCACAAAAGCAGGTAGCGATTTTCATTGAGAGACGTGTTTGAGTAAGTTGATAAAATTGTGGCATACAGCCCAACACCGATTCACAAGACTTTGAAAATCAATAACTTGGACAGGTCGCTCAAAAATACTGGGCCGCCCAGAATAGGCATGGAGATTTCAACAAACCGGCAGAAAAATTCAACCTACTGCGTTGCGCCTATACAAAACGTCCCGCCTCGCTGTGTGCGAGGCGGGACGTTTTACCTTCAAGAAAGGGCTGGCGAGGACTCATTTTGAGAACACCCCGTTCCGAAAAAAGCCGTGCTTTTTGCGCCCGATGCGGTTGGCCGTGAACTCGAAAGTGCCGCCGAGCGTACCGGCTTTGGCATCAAAACGCTCAATCGTGCAGGTGCCTTCGATGCAGTCGAACGTCTCGGTTTGGCCGTCGGCGAGGGCGAGCTGCACGATGGCAGCGAAGCGGCGTGGCGCGTAAGTGTCCGCCTCGAAGAACGCGGTGAGCGGCATTTCCGTCAAATCGGCTTTTGTCAGGCCACCGATGACCATGAAAATCTGGTGCTTGCGCTCGGCGAGCGTCGTGTCCGCACATTCGAGGTTGATGTGCAGCGAGAGCATCATGCTGTCGGGGACGGTGTGGAGCAGCTGGGTGCGGGCCTCAACCCAGACGGGTTCGTGGCGCGTGACCACGTTTTCGCCCGAAATATTGTCAAAGTAACGCCAGTGCAGCAGGTTGGTGGCGACGGGTTTTTGCAGGTTCATCGGCAGGGAAAACTGCCCGCGCGTGACCGCGAAATCCGTGACCCGGAGCGCAAACCGCGTTTGCGACAAATCAAAACTATCATTCGGCGCGGATTCGACGAGGGTCAGCTGGCCGCGAGCATCAAGGGTGAATAGGCAAAACAGGAGGCAAAAACGCAGGAACATGGGAAGGTGTGAGACGGCGAGAGGGTGAGACGGCGAGAGGGTGAGACGGCGAGAGGGTGAGACGGCGAGAGGGTGAGACGGCGAG
>JBKBIC010000022.1:13068-36548 GCA_046299435.1 Saprospiraceae bacterium | reverse complement strand
GGTGGGCGAGGCATTTCCCGAAGGGTCTTTTGTCGGGAGGTACGTCCCGGTTTTTACCCAAATTTCGTGTCCGCTGCTGGCTGCGTTGATGGCATCCTGCAAGTTTTGAAAAGCGCAATCCCACGAAGTACCCGTGTTGCAGGTCGTGCCTGCAGCGTCCACATACCAAATCGTACCGGAGACTGGGCAAGCAGCAGTGCCTTGAAATTCATGCACGCCCAAATCCACGTTCGAGCCGAAAGGCCGTGCGTTTCCAAAAAGGTCGGTCGTGGGTGCGCCCGTGTTCGTGCCTGCTTCGATGGCTGGCGAGCAATTGGTGATGTGAAAATCGCCCGCCGTCGAGGGCGCGGTGGCCGGGTCGAGGGGCGTGGTGAAGGCAGGGTAATTGGAATCGGCCGCGTTCGGAATGCCATTGAGGTTGCCCGTGCCGCTGGGGTTCTGGCTCTGGACGAGCGAGTAAGTGATGGTGGGCGTGCTGTTGTTGTTGTAGATTGACGCATTTGCCGACCCGGTCGTGGTGCCGGCGCGGTTGTTCCAGACGAGGCAGTTTGTCAGCACGACGCTGGTGGCATTGGTGTTGTGAACGCCGCCGCCGCTCACAGAAGCACTTGCTGACCTGTTGCCCGAAAACGTGCTGTTGGTCAGCGTCACGTTGCTGGCAGTGCCATTGTGCATACCTCCGCCGTAAAAGGCATAGTTTCCCGAAAAAAGGCAATTGACAAATGCCACAGCACTGGGATTGTTTTCATTGTAAACCGCACCGCCGGACGTGTTGCAACTGTTTCCTGAAAAAACGCAATTGGTCACCGTCGGTGCCGCATTGTTGTTGTTCATCGCGCCGCCGTCTGCCCCCGAATTGTTGTTCGAAAATGTGCAGTCGCTGATTTGCGGCGCACTGCCGGACTGGTTGTACATCCCTCCGCAGTTGCTCGAGGCACTGTTCCAACTGAAAACACAGTTGCGGATGGCGGGCGACGAGTTGCTCGCGTTGCGCCACCCGCCACCTTGCGCCCTGCTCATGCTAAACGACTCGACGGTGATGGTGCCCGACCCGTTGGCGTTGCCGCCCCGGATGGTGAAGCCGTCCACTTCGGTCGTGCTGGCATCGGCGATGGAAACCACGATGTGGTAGGCGTTTTCGGAGTTGTTGGTGAAACCGCTGTCGTCACCGTTGAAGTCGCCGCTCAAAATAGTGGGGTTGGCTGTCCAGTCGCGTTCGGAAAGCATGGTTTCCGAGCCGTCGAAGCCGCCGTAGATTTTTACGCCGCTTTTCAAATGGAACGCTTTATCGCGGTCGGTGGCGCAGCCCGAACAGCCCGTCGGATAGGCGGTAGGCAGGTATGTCCCGGTTTTTACCCAGATTTCATGCCCGCTGCTGGCTGCGTTAATCGCATCCTGCAAGTTTTGGAAAGCGCAATCCCAGGAGGTGCCGAGTTGGCAGCCCGTGTTCGCTGCATCCACGTACCAAACCGTGCCGGGAATCGGGCAAGCGGCAGCCCCCTGAAATTCATGCACACCCAAATCTACATTGGTGCCGAAGGGCCGGGCATTGCCAAAAAGGTCGGTCGCGGGTGCGCCTGTGTTGTCGCCGAGGTTCAGCACGGGCGAGCAGTTGGAGAAAATCTGAAAATCGCCCGCCGTCGAGGGTGCGGTGGCGGGGTCGAGCGGGGTGACGAAACTCGGATAGTTCGAATTGGTGGCATAGGTGATGCCGTTCAAGTTGCCCGTTCCACTGGGATTGCGATTTTGGATAAGCGAATAGGTGATGACGGGTGTAGCAGATAGCAGATACAAATTGGCATTTGCCGAGCCTGTGGTTGTACTCTCCCGGTTGTTCCAAATGAGGCAGTTTGTCACAGTTGGATTCGTGCCGATAAATGCTACACCGCCGCCGTTGATGCCTGCCTTGTTGCCAGAGACGGTGCAGTTCACCAGCGTCATGGAGGTGGCACCGTTATAGATGCCGCCGCCAGCAACGCCTGCCGAGTTGCCATAAAACAAGCAATTGGTCAAAGCAGCACTGGTCGAACTGGTGCTAATCTCAAAGCCGCCGCCGTTGGCCGTCGTGGCGACATTCCCTTTGAAAACACAGCCGTTCAGCGTGATGACCGTAGAGGTTTCGCAACGCACCCCGCCGCCGCTGTTGCTGGCTGTGTTGTTTGAAAAAGTGCAGCCATTCAAAGTTGGGGTGCTCGAAGTGTTGAACAGCCCCGCACCGTGGGTTGCAGCGTTTTCAGAAAAAAGGCAGGCAGAGAAAATGGGTGCTCCAGCCCCGTTGAATACCCCGCTACCCCTGAGACTCGCCGAGTTGCTGGAAAATGTGCAGTTGCTGACGGTCGAGGAGGAACTCCGATTGTACAAGCCGCCCCCCTCTTCCCGATTGATTAGTTGCGACTCGACGGTAATGAACGACGCACCATCGGCATTGCCTTTCGTTACCGTGAAGCCGTCCAGCACGGTCGTGCTGGCATCGCTGACCGACAGGACGACGTGGTAGCAGTTGTCCGAGTTGTCGCCCAAAATGCCGAGGTCGCCGCTCAAAATCGTCGGGTTTGCCACCCAGTCGCGCTCCGTTCGGGCAGTTTCCGAGCCGTCGAAGCCGCCGTAAACTGCTACGCCATTTTTCAGGTAAAAAGTAAAATCGCGGGGCGAGTCGGTTGTGCCGTCAGGTTCTTTTGTCGGAAAATACGTTCCGGCTTTTACCCAAATTTCATCACCTGCGACGGCGGTTTCGATGGCTTTTTGGATGCTCTGGAAGGCTTGCCCCCACGACAACCCGGTATTCGAGTCGCTGCCGTCGGTTTTGACATAAATTTCCGTGGCGTGGGCGGTACCTGCAAAAGCCAAAAAAATCAGAGTGGAAAAAAGGAGGCGTGCAGCCAATGCTTGCGGCGAATTGCCGCAGGGAAGGTTCGTACCGTTTTTCATTTGATAAAATTGTTTTGCCCAATCCCGTCTTGACGGACAAGGAGGTGAGAGGGAAATTAGAAACCGAAAGCCAGCGGCGACGGCGGGCGGGAATGGCTGCGCGAAGTCGTGCACACCCCGAACAGCCACGCCTGAGAAGTACGAATTTCCCGCCTGCCGTGCCGTGCCTTTCACGCCAAAAGTAGCGGCAGCCGCGCGCGGGCAGGGTTCGGCCATGTCTCATTATGGTTCGGCCATGTTGCGTTTTGCCCGGAGGTTCGGCCATGTTGCACAGGGGTTGGCCGATGTTGCGTCAAACTTGGCTGGGCGGCACCCCGAACCGCTCCCGGAAAGCTGTGGAAAAATATTTCTCGCTCCCGAAACCGACGCGCAGAGCCACCTCTCCCACCCTGCCCTCGCGGTTTTTGAGCATCGCGTGGGCGCGGTCGAGGCGGTAGTTTCGGACGAACTCGCTGGTGTTTTGGCCCGTCAGCGCGTCCAACTTCCGGTGCAGCTGCGAGCGGCTAACGAACATCGCCGCCGCCACGTCCTCAATCGTCATCTGGGCGTTGCCCAAGTTTGCCTCGACGATGAGGCCCAGTTTTTTCAAAAACTCGCGGTCGGGGTCGCACAAAAAGTCGTCCGGGCTTTCCGGCAAAATCGGCTCCGGCACGGCCACCGAAGCAGCCACCTGCTGGCCAAAAAGTTGGCGCAACCGACGGCGCGTCTCGACCAAGTTCTCCATCCGGGCGAGCAGTTCCTCCGTGCTGAAAGGCTTGGTCAGGTAATCGTCCGCGCCCCGGCGCAGACCCGATAGCTTGGATTCGATGCCCGATTTGGCCGTGAGCAAAATGACCGGGATGTGTGCCGTCAGCTCCGCGTTTTTCAGTTCGTCCAGCACCGCGAAGCCGTCCTTACGGGGCATCATCACGTCGGAAATCACGAGGTCGGGCACGAGCTCGGTGGCCTTTTTCACGCCCTCTTCACCATCGGCGGCCTCGGCGACTTGCCATTTTTCGCCGATTGATTTTTTGATGAAAAGGCGCAGCTCGCTGTTGTCCTCAATGACCAGTGCCAACGGTTTTTCGCCGCCTGCTGCGTCGTTTTCGGAAAAATGCGGGGCTTGCGGCGGCGTGGGTTCGGCGGCCAACTGTTCCTCGGTGCCGCGATTTGCCGCTTCCCCGATTCGCATCGGCAGGCTGAAAATGAACGTCGAGCCTTTGCCCGGTTCGCTTTCCACAGTCAGGCTGCCGCCCATCAACTCGGCCAGTTCCTTCGAGAGGGCAAGGCCGATGCCCGTGCCCTCGCCCGCCCGCGTGTGCGAGCCGTCCACCTGATAAAACCGGTCGAAGACCCGGCCCAACACCTCCGGCGGGATGCCGATGCCCGTGTCCGAAATTTTGATGTTGATTTGAGGATTTGTGGATTCGGTGGTTTGCGCTGCTTCGACCTCGGTTTTCACCTGCCCACCGGGTGGCGTGAATTTCAAAGCATTGGAAATCAAGTTGTTGAGCACCAGTTCGACCTTGTTCGGGTCGAGATCGAATTCGAGCGCGGCGGTTTTTTCCCAGTTTTCGAGGGTGAGGGCCACGCCGCGTTTTTCGGCCAGCGGCGCGAAACTTTCAAAAACGCGCCGCACGACCTCGCCCAGATTTGCCCGCCGCAGGTCGAGCGACATGGAGCCGCTTTCGAGTTTCGCCATGTCCAAAAGTTGGTTGACGAGGCCGAGCAGCTGGCGGCTGTTGCGCTCGGCGAGCGCGACGTTTTCGAGGATTTCGGGGTCTTTTATTTTGGGCAAAACGCGGCGCAGCGGCTCAATCATCAAGGTCAGCGGTGTGCGGAATTCGTGGGTGACGTTCGAGAAAAAGTTGGTTTTCAGCTGCTCCAATGCCCGGACGCGCTCGGTCTCGCGCTGCTCGAAGGCCAGTTGCTCGCGCTCTTTGACCCTTCGGATTTGGAAGCGGTACGCCCGCCAGCCAGCCCAAACCAGCCCCAGAAAATAGCACAGATAAGCCAAATCCGACCGCCACCACGGGGGCAGCACCACGACGGTGAGCGGCTGAGCCTCGCGCCACGCACTCTCGCCGTTGCTGCCCTGCACCCGGAGTTCGTACCGGCCCGGCGCGAGGTGGTTGAAATGCGCGAAACGGAGGTTGCCCGTCTCGACCCAGTCGCGGTCAAGCCCGACGAGGCGGTAGCGATAGCGGTTTTTGGAGGGGTCGGCGAAATCGAGGGCGGCGAACTCGAAGGAAACGTTGTTTTGGTCGTGGCGCAGTTCGAGCCGGGCGAGGCGTTCGACGGGCGAGGCGAGCCTGCCTTTTTGATAGTTGATTTCGATGTTGACCAAAAAAACGGGTGGCGGCGTGGTGTCGGCGCGGAGCTCGTCGGGGAAAAAACGGTTCAGCCCGTTCACGCCGCCGAAGAGCAGCTCGCCGTTGTCGGCCTTGAAAAAGGCGTTGGTGTTGAACTCGTTGTCCTGCAAACCGACCGCCGCCGTGAACGTGGTAATGCCGACGTGGAGTGGCTCGCTTTTTCGCACCATGATTTTTGCCAAGCCCCGGTTGGTGCTGCACCAAAACTCGCCCGCCCGGCTGCCGGGGAGGATGCCGTAAACCACATTGTTCAGCAGCCCATCTGCGGTCGTGATGTGCCGACAAAGGCCTGTTTTCGGATTCAGGATGTTGATGCCGCCGCCTTTGGTGCCGAGCCAGAGTGAGCCGTCGGTGTCGGGCAAGATGCAGGCGATGGAGTTGTTGTTCAGCCCTTGCCGATTGTTCGCATCGGCCTGAATGAGTTGAAAATCAAAGCCTTGCGCGTTCGGCACACATTTCACCAACCCCAGCTGTGTGCCTGCCCAGAGGATGCCGTCGGGGGTTTCGGCGAGGGCTATGGTGCGCACGATGCTCGCTTTTTCGCCAAAAAGATGGGCGAAACTGAACGTCTTGGTCTGGCCTGTGCGGGGGTCGAACCGGAGCATTTGGCAGCCGTAGCCGGAGACCCAAAGGTGGCCGTCGCGGCTGGAAATCAATTGGTCGAACAGGTTGAGTTTGGCCTCGAAGGTGTAGGATTTGACCAGCTTTCTGTTGGCATCGAACCGCCGCAGCGCGGCAAAATCGCCCATGTCGAAATCTCGGCAAAGCAGCCAGCTCTCGCCCGTCGGCCCGAAAACCATGTTGATTTGATTGTCGAGCGCGTCGGGTATGTACGACTGGCTGACTTGTCCTGTTTTCGGGTCGTATGGGTAGATGTAAACGTAAGATTTGCAGAAGTACCGCCCGGCGGGGTCGCGCCACAGCCCGCTGATGCTCGTCCCGGCTGCCCCGACATGGAAAGAGGTCTTGGCCGGGTTGATTTTCCGCAGGCCGTAGCCGAGCGTGCCGACCCACAGGTTGCCATTTTTGTCGCCTTTCAGGGTGGAGGGCGGCAGGTCGGAAACAAAGTCTGGGTTGGCGAAATCAATGTCCTCGCCGGGCGAGATGTCCCAGATATGGTTGTTGACGATTACCCAGATGTGACCATTTTGGCCGGCTATCAAAAGCATCCGTTGCACCTCAAACGTGGTGCGTTTCGTGAAAAAGCTCGTGACTTGCCCGTTGCGGATGCGCCGGATTTCGTGGATGCCGCCCATCCAGACATCGGTGGTGTGCGGCCCGTCGGCGACCTCGAAGCGATTGATGACTTGGGGCAAAAGCCCTTGATTGACAGCCCGATACGTTTTGGCGCGGGTGTCCACGACGAATTGCTCGTGCTTGGAAGTCACCATCAGCTCGCCGTTTTTGAGCCGGGCAAAATCAACCAGCCAGTCCTCGCCCGGCTTTTTTGAGAGGGCGATTGGGAAAGGGGTGACTTGGGTGAGCCTGCCCAAGTCAGGCTCGTCGGGCAGTCCATTTCTCCAAGATTCTGGGATGGCAATCTGGGCCAGCATCGCCCTGATTGCCCAGATGTTGCCGTCCGGGGTTTCCCGGATTCGCCCGCTTTCGATTTTTATCACCGAACTGATTTCGATGGCACTCAGGTTGAAGTGGTGGAAACGCCCTGTTTTCGGGTCGTACACATCCAGCCCTTTGCTTTCGGTGCCTATCCAGAGCCAGCCCCGCGAGTCCTCGAAGAGCGAAATCACGGTGTTTTCGGCCAATGAGAAGGGGTCGAACGGGTCGTTGGAAAAGACCTTAAAATTGTAGCCGTCGTAGCGGTTCAGGCCGTCTTTGGTGGCTATCCAGAGGAAACCGTCGCGGGTTTGGCACAGGTCGTAAATCATGCCTTGCGACAGCCCATCTTCGATGGTGATTTTTTCAAAAGCCGAGGTCTGGGCCACCAACGCCGGCGCGAAAAACAGGAAGAGCAAGGATAAGCGCGACATCGTTTTGGGTCGGGATTGCTGAGCGCAGGGAGTGTCGCAAAGATTGAAAAGGCAGCAGAATTGCCTGCAAAAAACAAGGCTTTGCGCTGCTCATGGCATGGCAAGCGTGGCCGGAGGCGATTTTTTTGGGCAAACCCGCCGCAAAACCCCGGAATTATCACGGCAAACGGTTCTTTGCTTTTTCAAAATACGGGAACGCCTCAAAAGCACAGGCCAGCCGGACGTGCGTGTGTCCGGCTGGCCTGTGATGTTTTCGGTGTTGGCCTTTGCTACAACTTGACGACCGGGGCAGTGGCCGTGCCGTCCGCTGTCTTCACCTGCACAAAGTAGAAGCCCACTGGCAGCCAGCCTGTTTTCAGGATGGCCTGCGGCTGCCCGGCGGGCAACTCTATGCTGAGCACCGCGCCGCCAGTTGCGTCGAGTATTTTGACGTGCGTGGCGCCGCCGCCACCGGGCAGTTGTACCGTCAGTTCGTCGCGGAAAGGGTTAGGCGAACAAGAAAACAAGGCCGACTGGCCCGAAAAGTCGGGCGCGGCGGTGGTCTCGTCTTCGGGTTTGCTTGCGTCGGGACAGTCTTCGCCTTTCAAAAAATAGGCGGAGCCTTGGTCGGCGCGTGTGCCCACGTCGTCCGTGTTTGCCCCGACCATCAGCACCGTACCGCTGGCCGCCAGCGCGTAGCCATATTGGTCGCCGGCCAGACCGTCGGAGGCTGCATATTTGCCTATTTGGCCCCAGTTGCCCGACCCTCCGGCATCCCGGTAAAAGACATACACCGCGCCTTTGTCCGTGTTGCCGCGCAGGGCCGCGACATAGGCGTAATCGCCGGAAAGAGCGACCGACGCGCCGAAGCGGTCGTTCGTGGCAGCATCGGCTGCGACCAATTTTTTGACCTGACCCCAGTTGCCCGCGCCGCCGGCGTTTTTTTCAAAAATATAGGCCGCACCCGCATAAACGGCTTTGTTCGGTGCGCCGAGCAGGATGCGATCGCCGGACATGGCCGCCGATGTGCCGAGGCCGTCGCCGACTGCTGCGTCGCTGGCGGTGAGTTTTTTGACTTGGCCCCAGTTGCCCGCGCCGCCTGCATCTTTTTCAAAAATGTAGGCCGCGCCCCGGTTGCTCAGGTTGCCGTTGGCCGAGACGAGCGCACGGTCGGCAGCCAGCACGACCGCCGCGCCGAAGAAGTTGTTGGCCGCGCCGTCGCTGGCGGTGAGTTTTTTGACTTGGCCCCAGTTGTTCGTGCCGCCAGCGTTCTGCTCGAAGAGATACGCCGCGCCGCGTGCGCCTTGGTTGTTGACCTTTGCTTTGTTGGCACCGGCCAGCAAGCGACCGCTTTTGAGCGAGACGGCATTTGCAAAGTAGTCATAAGCCGCGCCGTCCGAGGAGGACACGCGCACGACCTGCCCCCAGTTGTTCGTGCCGCCTTGGTCTTTCGAGAAGATGTAGGCCGAGCCTTGGTCGGTGACAGTACCGACATTGTCGCCGTAGGCACCGAGGGCCAACATGGGGCCGTCGAACGAGGCCGAGTTGCCGAAGTAGTCAATGGTCGCGCCGTCGGCGGCGAGGAGTTTTTTGAATTGTGACCAGTTGTTCGAGCCATTGAAAAGATAGGCTGCGCCCTGTTTGTTCTGGGTTCCGACTTTCTTCTCTGGCGCACCCGCCACCGCCAATGTGCCTTCGACGGCCACGCCCCAGCCGAACTTGTCATTCGCAAGACCATCCGACGCGCTGCGGCGCACAGTCTCTGTGTAATTCAGCACATCGAGCACCGTGACGGTGGCGACACAAGTCGCAGTACGGCCCGCCTCGTCGGTCACAGTCAGCACGGCTACCGTTGTGCCTGCGTCGGCGCAGTCGAACAGGTTCGGGCTGGCCGACAGCGTGAGGGTGCCCGCTGCTGTGCAGTTGTCGGAGGAGCCATTGTTTATCTGGGCGGCGGCGAGGGCGGCGTTGCCCGATGCGCCAATCGCAAGCGTCACGTTGCGGCAAATGGCGGTCGGGTTGGTCAAGTCCTCGTCGGTACTGCCGTCGCAATCGTCGTCCACGCCGGGCGCGCCTGCGATGCCGCAGTTTTCGGCAGCGGCGGGGTTGACGGCGGCATTGCCGTCGTTGCAGTCGCCTGTTGGGTCGCTGGCGAGGGCCTCGTTCGAGTCATCGCAGTCTGTGTCTGCGGAGTTCACCGTCGCCGTGCCCGTACCGGGGCGATAGCCATCGTTGTCGGCATCGGTGAAACATATTTCCGCGCCGTCGCAGTTTTGGTCAACGTTGTCGCCCGCGAGCTCGGTCGCGTTCGGGCGGATGGCATCGTTTGTGTCGTTGCAATCGCCGGTTGGGTCGGTGGCGAGGGCCTCGCCCGTGTCGTCGCAATCCGTGTCGGTGGAGTTCGCCGTTGCGGTGCCAGTGCCGGGGCGGTAGCCGTCGTCGTCGGCATCCAAATAACATATCTCCGCGTCGTTGCAGTCTTGGTCAATTTCGTCGCCCACTGCTTCCGTTGCGGCGGGGTTAAACGCCGTGTCCGTGTCGTCGCAGTCGCCCGTTGGGTCGGTGGCAAGAGCCTCGCCCGTGTCGCTGCAGTCGCTGTCGGTAGAGTTCACGGTCGCCGTGCCCGTGCCGGGGCGGTAGCCGTCGCCGTCGCTGTCCACAAAACAGGTTTCCGCGCCGTCGCAGTTTTGGTCAATTTCGTCACCTGCCAGTTCCGTCGCAGCGGGGTTGATGTCCGTGTTCGTGTCGTCGCAGTCGGTGTTGTTGGCAGCGTAGCCGGTGGGCAAGCTCAGGGCCAAGATGGACACGGACGGGTTGCCGTAGCCGTCATCGTCCGCATCTTGATAAAAAGGCAGGAGCGGGCAGCTGCCCGATTGGTAACGGGTGAAGGTGGTTTGTTCGGCATCGCTTCGGGTTGCGTCGGCACAGTTGGCGGCAACGGCCTCAACGGTCAGGGTGCCGAACCAGTCCGGGTCAACCACCGTCGCCGACCACGCGCCCGTCGTGGCATTGACAGAGATGGACAAGGGCGAAAACTCGACCGTCACGTCCTTCAAGTTGCCGTTCGGCACGAAGGCAAAACCGCCGTCCCTTTTTCCGTGCAGGTATTGCCGACCGCCGTCGTACAATTGGAACGACACATCGCCCGCGCCGATGTTGGCGGCGGTCAAAAAGTACGTCCGAACACCGGCCAGTTCGGTCGGCGTGGCCACGCCCGCCAACTGGCCGCCGACGAAGACCGCCAGTTGCAAGCCCGCGCCGTCCACGTCCGCGCCGCCAAACTGTGCCCGCACGGCCAGCGTCATCGAACCCGGCGGGCTATTGGGCTGTGTCCAGCCGGGGTCAGGTGCGGTGCCGCTGGGCGGCAGGGGACGCATCGAATACGTCAGGCAGCCGCCCGAAAACGTCAGGTAATTGTCCAAGTCGCCGTCGGGAAACGTGGTGATTTGGCAAATGTGCTGCACCGGGATTGCCGAAAAAACGGGCGCGGGTAAGGCGGCATTTACCGTGAAATTCACCGTCTTGCTGGCCGAGTAGGCTGCCGTCGTGCCGGTCTCGGTGGCCGTGACCAACACGGTCGAGGTACCTGCCCAGTTCGGGTCGGTGGCCGTCACGGTCAACGTGCTGCCGACGACGTTGGCCGAGAGGTTTGGCCCGGCGGTGGCAGACCAAGAGACGGGGCCGCCGTCCGGGCTTTGCAGGTAATCGGCCAGCGCGATGGGGGCGAAAGGCTCGCCTGTGTTGCGCGTCTGGCCGGGGATGTTGGACAGCGATATCGGGAAGTCGTCGTCGCTGCGGATGTTCACCAGATACGGGGTCGTGGCAGTGCCCGCCACGCTGCCGCGCACGAAGGCCAGCATCTCGCCGGCGGGGTGCGTCTGGTCGTCGGCATTGGTGTACACTTTGAATTGGAGTGTCTCGCCCGAAGTCTTGTTGGAATAGACCGTGAGGAAATACAGCGCGGTGCCGTTCACGGGCACGGGCGTGGCCACCCCGCGCAGCTCGTTCCCGACGAACGCGCCCAAGACGTTGGACGTGCCGTTTTCGGGGCTGCCGTCCAAGCGCAGGGCCGCCGTGAGGTTCATGCTGTGCTGGAACAGGCTGGGGTTGACCGACCAGCCGGGGGCCTGTGCGCGGGCAAGGCCGGGGCAGCAGGCGAGGAGGAGGAAGAGGAGAATTTTTTGCATCTGTCGGTGTTTTTTTCCGTTTTGCGGGGTGCGTGCCCGGTGCCCCGCGCCCGGCCTGAGCGGCCATCGGGCGGGTACACCGGGCACAGGCACACCACGCTATCTCACTTCAACTTTTTCCGTCATCGTGTGCTCGGCGGCCACCATGCGGAGGAAATATGCACCGGGGGGTAGGTGCCCGGCGGCTTCCCACATCAAGGCGTTCATGCCCCGTTGTGCTTGGTAATCAAATTGTTGCACTGTGCGGCCCGTCGCATCGGTGAGCGTGAAACGCACCTCGCCGGATGCAGGCACACGGAAGCGCACCGTCGCGTAGCCGTCCCGCACGGGGTTCGGCTCAACGCCCAAGTACGGCTCCACGACATCCGTTTCCGGCTCTTCGTCCGAGGAGACCCCGGTCGTGAACCTGAACGGATCCTGCACCGTGCCCACCGACGCATCGGCGGAAAAGAACAGCGTCTCCGAGAGGTCGAGCACCACTGTGCCGTCGTGAAGTTTGAACACCAGCGGCTCGCCCGGCGTGTTGGCGTACATGGTCAGGAAGAACAGGTGCACGCCCAACGGCTCCACCCACAGGGCCGTCGCCGCGCCGCGACATTCGCCGTTCACGAACGCGCCCAGCTCGAAATTGGCCTGCGTCACGTTCGCCCCGTCGCTGACGAGCATGGCAATCATCGTCTGGCTCAACTCGAACTGCGCGGGGTTCACCGTCCAAGCCGAGTTTTGAGTTTTGGGTTTGGAGTTTTGAGTTGCCCCGTCTACCGTCAACCGTCCACCGTCAGCCGTCAGCGGGCGGTTGCCCGTGTTCGGATAAGTCAAAGTGCCCGCGTTCGACATTTTCAAAAGGTAGCCGTTCGGCGGCGACATGAATTTCAGGTTGCCAATCCAGCCAAAACCGCTGACAAACTGCGCGAACTGCGTCTGTGATTTTATCAAATCGCCCTCCGATGGAGCCAGCGAAGCCAGTGCCTCGTTGACCGTCAAAGCCTGCTGCGGCAGGTAGCCAATCCAGTTCCAGCCAGCCGCGACCGGTATCGGCAGCGAGGCCGGGTCAATCAGGGTGCCGAGGTGGACGATGGTGTCCGCATCCGCCGTCCGGTACTGGTACATCGAGGTGTTGCCGAGTGCCGTGAGCGAGCCAAGCCAGCCCAGCCCGGCGGTGTTTTGCGTGAACTGCGTCTGCGATTTCACGAGGTCGCCCGAAGGGTCGTTCACCGACGACAGGGCCGCCGAAACCGAGTTGTCCGGGAACGCAAGATTGAACGACACCCAGTTCCAGCCGGGGCGCAGCTCGATTTCGCGCAAAACCCGGTTGTCGGTGTGCAGGGTGGTCGGCATTTGTGGGGAGCCTTCCAGCCCATCGGCCTCGAACGTGAACGTCTCCAAAATCTCGCCGTACAGCAGGCACTCCGATGCGTCCCAGATGCGGAACTCCACCGTCTCGCCGCTGAACTCGTTGGAATAGACCGTCAAGAACGCGATGTATTTGTCCACCGCCGGGACGTGTTCCACCTTCGCCACGCCCCGGACTTCGCCGCCGACGTAGGCCGCCACGATGTCCTCGATGTCGTCGGTCAACGTGCCCTCCATGTCGAGCTGCACCGTGAGGTTCATCGAGTAGTCCCAGTCGCCCGCGTTCACCTGCCAAGCCGGATTTTTGCAAACCACGCGGCCCGTGACCAAAAGCGGCTCGTCGCCCAGCGCACCTTCCAAAACCACCGTGTCCTGATAGTTTCCGAAAACGAGCGTCGAGTCGAACTCGAACGTGATGACCTGCACCTGACCGGAGGCCAACGTGCCCGTTTTCGGGAAAACGCGCACCCAATCCGGGGTGCCCGTGATGTTGAAATCCTGATTGAAGCCGCCCCGGTTTTCGATGCGCCGCGTCACGGACTTGATTTCCTCCTCGTATTTCGAGACGTACACCGGCACGTTGTCCACCCAGTTCAGGTTGTTGCGGTCGTTCGTGAACTCCCATTGGGCGTGGACGAACGTGTTGCCCGCCAAGTCCTTGATGTTGTCCACTTCCACGCGGAGCAGTTTGTTTTCGATAAAATGGTTCGGCACGCGGGGCACCAACACGATTTTGTCGCCGGAGCAGGACAGTTGCGCGTCCACCAATTCGTCAGTCTCGGCATTGTAAAGGCCGATGTTGTTGTTCGAGAACTGGTCGGCTTGAATCAAATCCGGTTGGTCGCAGCGAATGGGTTCGTTGAACCGAATCGAGATTTCGTCGCCAGCCGAATAAACGCCGTCCGCCGGTTCGGGTGTGCCGAAAATGCCGGGTGCCTCGCGCTCGAAACGCCCGCTGATGATGTGCGAAATGCCCGCGTCCTGCCCGCTGAAACACTGCGTCACGGCCCGGATTTCGTATTCGCCGTCCTGCAACGCGGCAGTGTTCCATTGGATGATGTGGAAAAGGTCATTGTCCAAGCCGGCCTTCGGCACCTCGACGATGTTTATCCAAGCCCCGTCGCCGTATTTGCGGCGGTACTGGACGCGGATGAGCTCGAGGTCGGTATCGTAGCGGTTGAAACTGTTCAGGGTGATGAACATGAACTGCCCGTCGGCCTGCTGCCAGACCCAGTTTTCCTGCGGGAAGCCGATGTCCACCGGGCTGCATGGCTCCACGAAATGCACGTCCACGTTGATGGCTTTGTAAAATTCGGGGTTCGTGATGCAGCAAAGGCCCAGCGCGGTGGCGTGCGCGTCCTCGCAAGCCGAGTAGATATTGAAGGTCAAATTGTCGTAGTCGTAAGCCACCGGGCCGCGCTCGATGGTCACGATGACCTCCTGCGATTTGCCGGGGTCAATGCCGAACGTGCCGCTCTGGCCCGCGCCCTGCACTTTGATGATGGCCCCGTCGGGGTTCGAGGCATTGTAAATGCCGAAATCGTAGTAGCGGAAAGCGTCCGTCTGGCTTTGGTTGCCGAGCGTGAACTTGAACACGGCCTTGTCGTTGGCCGAGACGTTGGCCGCCACCGTTTTGTCAACGGCGATGCTCACGCCGTCGTGCGGCACGGTGTTCGGCTCGTATGGGCAGGAGGAGTTGCCCGAAACGGTCTTGAACACAGGCGTACCGTACACCTTGTCCTGAAAAACATCCACCGTGAACACGTCGCCGATGTCGTCGTCGGCGAACGTGTAGGCCACCGTTTGGGAGTTGGATTGCGAGTTGCTGAACGCCGACGAAACGCCCATGCTCATTTCCATGCCCATCTTGAACGTCGAGCCTGTGCCGGAAATGCTGAAACCCAGTTCGGCGGCGATGCTCGCGCCGATTTCCACGTCGAAACCAAAGGTGCTGCTCCGCGTGTTTTCGATGGTGGTCGAGTTCTCGTAAGTCACGCCAGCGTCGAAGGAGACGTTTTTCTCAAAAGTGGCCGCGTTTTTCAAGTTCTGGTTGCGCTGCAAAGTCTCCTGCCAAGCGTTGGCGGAGGTCGTGTCGCCGACGAGCAGGAGGTTCGGGATGACGACGTTTTTGATTTGCCAGCCCGAATACATGAACGTCGTGGCGAATTTGTCGGGGAAGACCAACAGCCCTTTGTCCAAGTAGAAGTCGCAGTTGGCCGTGTCCCAGCGCAGGTCGTCGGTGATGCCGAAAAGCAGGTTCAACGCGCCGCCGACGTACACGTCCGCGTCCTCGCCGATGATGACATCGCCGCTGGAAGTCGAAATCGTCTCGTTGGCCGTGAGGCAGACCTCCGCCGAGGTGTTGACCGTCGCGCCCGTCTTGACGCTCATGCCCATTTCGAGCGAGTTGTCCACGCCGATTTCGGTAATCGTGCCGGCAACGGGCGTGCCGGTGATGATTTGCTGTTTGTTGCCCAAATCCAGTTTCAGCCCGACGCTGGCTTTCACGGATGCCGAGACATCCATAGACCAGCCGTTGCACACGGTTTTGCCTTTTTCGATGCTCGCCGCGGAGCCGTCGCCCGGCGGGTCGCGCAGTATCATCATCGGGATTTGCGGCGAGGTCGAGGCGAAGTTGACCAAGCGCGGGCGTTTGCCCAAAATGACCGCCGATTGCGAGAAGGTGTTTTCCTGTTCGTTGGCTTTTGCCAGCACGGTCAGGCCCTGCAAGTACGGCGCGGTGATGTTCGGGAAGCCCGCCGTGAAACGGTACTTGATTTTCCCGGTCGTCATCAAGGTATCGTACTCCGTGCCTTCGATGAGGTTGTCAATGTGGATTTCGGCGGTGTCCAAGTAGCAACGGCCGCCTTCATAATCTTGGAAAATGCGCACGTCAAGCGAGTACTTCTCATCCTGTTCGAGCATCGGTGTGCCGCAGGCGTTCGTGTCGAAGGGGGTCATTTCCACCTCCGGGGGCGCGTAGTAGATGAAGTCCGTTGTGTCGTTTTGTTCTGTCAGGTCGAGCGTTTTGCCGCCCTGCAACTGGAAGTAGTTGTAAATCACGTTGTTCGAGTGCTCCGTGACTTTGACCGTGAACTTGATGGGCGGCAGGTTCTTGAACTTGAACTTCCCGTCCGCGTCGTCAAACTGGTATTCTTTGTAGTAGCAGCCGTCCAAGCTTTCCACCGCCACTTTCACGATGGCCGTCGGGTCGCCGTTCGCGTCCACTGGGATGACCGATTTTCGGCAAATCCGATTGCCCGTCATCTGGCCTTCGATGCTCCGCTTCACTTGGTTGCGGAACAGCACACCTGCCAGCGGCGAAGCGATGTGGTCAACTTCCCAAAAAGCGGGGTAAAACGTGTGCGTTTTGAAAGTCGGCGACAGTACAGCCGACTCGCCGGGTTCGAGTTCGAGGGAAAAATAGCCGAGGCTGTCCGTATAACAGGGCGGCGTGGCGTGGCCGCCGTTGACCAAGATTTCCACGCCTTTTTGGAAACAAGTCGTGCCGTCGAAACGGACGAAGCCCGAAACCGGCACCGTGCTCTGGTCAATGAAATCAATCTGGTCAACAGCTGTGTTCGAGGGCGTGAGCGTCGCCAATTTGATCGAAGGCGTGAACTCGTGCGGCACGGACGTGGCCGGGTCGTCGTTGGGGCTCCAGCCCGCGTTTTCAATCGTGCCTTTGCCCGCAAGGCCGGGGCCGAGGTCGTTGATGTAACTGCCGCCGCCCTCGTCGAGCGTGAAATAGTGGAGCAGGTCGGGGTCGTTGACGTTGATGCCGATGGAATCCGGGTCGGGCGTGAAACGCGATTCGCCGTCCGCGGCGGGGCGTTTTCTGATGGTGGGGAGCGGCTTTTTGCCCCTAAGCACCGCGACGGCGTTGATTTTCCCGTTCAGGTTCTTGTCGGTCGTTTGCCTGCACTGCACCCCCGGCAGTTTTTTGCAAGCCCTTGCACCCAGCACGATGGTTCTTGGCTTCGTGGCAGCACCTTTCGAAGCATCGCGGGGGCCGTTTTTGAGCACCGGTTTCCTGAAAATAGCAATTTTCACGGGCTGCTTTATGGAGAGCGGCGCACTTCCCCGGCTTTGGACAGCATCATCCATGTCGAAGTAGTCCTCGCCGTCGGCCACGACTTCGCCGTTTTCGAGGCGCACTTCGAGCATCACATTGCCCAAACTGTCCGCCTCGCTGTACAGGATTTGGTCGCTTTCCAAATCGTACGGCTCAAATTCCATGTAAAGCGTGGCCGTGTCTCCGACCATGCCCCGGTTTTGGGTGTCGGAGGTGTCGCCGAGGTAGGTCAACTCCGGCAGATCGACCAAGCTTTCGTTGGCCGCCGTGAATTCGAGGGCTTGTTCCTTGTAAAAATACTTCGACGGGCGAGCCGTGAACGTCGTGCCCGCGCCGTAGTTGATGCCCGCGATGCGATAAAAACCCGTCGCGTCGGTCATCCCGGCGTTCACCACGTTGGCCCGGTCGCTCGTCCACGAGGCCCCGCAGAGGTAGGCGCGGTTTTTCCGGGCGGTCAAATCGAAGGCTTTGTCGCCCACGTTTTCGTCAAATTTCCAGTAGCCCACCAAGCCCTCGGCATCGGTGTTGACCGTGCGGGACATGAACATTTTGATGTCCGTGCCGCTTTGCGGTTTGTTGAAAAGGCGCACCTCGTCCAGTTTCCCGTTGAAAAAAGCCGTGCCGTCCGATTTCCGGCCAAAAAAAACGGGCATCGAATCGGTCTCGAATGCCTCGACTTTCGAGGCTTCGAGCTCGCCGTCCACGAAGAGCAGGAGCAAATTGCCGTCGTAACTGGCCGCGACGTGGTGCCAGTCGGCCTCCGTGCCGGCCTCGAACGCCGCGTTGAGTTCCGTCACGTCGCCCAGCGCGCGGCCCATGCCGAAGCGCACGCCCGTGCCGGCGGCGGTGGGCAGGGTGTGCAGCCAGATGTTTTTGCCGATGCTGCTGCCGAGGTCAATGATGCCTTTCGAGTCGTTGCCGCCCGCGCCGAACTTGACCCAGCAGGAGAGCGTGAAGCCTTCAAAAGCATAGGCCGTGTCGTAGTTGGCGAAGGCCATGCCGTCCGTGCCGTTGAACGATAGGGCCGCGCCGGTCGTCGGCGACAAAGTGACCAGCGCACCCGCGACGGGGTTGTTGCCAATGGATTTCACCTGCCCGGTGATGACCCCGTTGGGGCTGAGAAAGCCAAGCGCGTCGCCTTTGGAGCCTTCGCCAAAACCGTTCACGCCGCTGACCGAATAGGTGTAAAACCTGCCGGCGATGACGTTGAAATCCAAAAAAGAGAAGGTCTCGCCATCCACCGTCGCCAGCAATGCGCCGTTGCGGTAGATTTTGTAGGAAGTCGCCGTCGGGCTGAGCGGGTCGGGGTTCCAGTCCACCTGCACGCGGTCTTCCAAGTCGCCCTGCGAAGCCATGACCATCGGTGCGGCGGGCGGCAGCAGGAAGCTGCCCCAGAACCCGAACGTGCCTTTGTTCAGCTGCCCGAAGTATTGCCCGACGACGGGCTGCCCGACGGTGACGTTGGCGCGGTTCCTCGTGTTGAACGAGTTGCTGACGCTTCCGTAGTTGAAAATCGCCTTGCCAATGTAGTAGTCGTTGTCGCTGGCGGTGGCGCAGTTTGGGCTGCTCTGCGACCATGCCGTGCCGAATGTGGCGAGCAACAACGCTCCGGCGAGGAGGAGTTGTTTTATATTTTTCATTGTCGTGGAAATCAAGTTTTAGTGAAAAAAGCGGTTCGATGTGGCATTTGCCAGCGGGCTTATCTCACATAGATTTCCACGTTGTCAATCCCAAAACTTTCGTTGGCTGTGTTCTCGTCGTTTTGTGCAGACATGAAAACCACGAGCGAGTTGCCGACGTGTGAAGTCGTCCATTCCATGTTTTCAGAAAAATGCGCCCCACGATGCGAATAAGGGTTGAACGATGCGCCTTGAATACCCCAGTTGGCAGACCAGTTGCGGAGATAAGCAAACTCGCAATCAGCATACGGCGACATGAGCGCGGGGCAAAAGCCACCAGCATACCATTCGCCATCGGGCGAACCCGTGTAGTGCATGACAAATTTCACCTTCACCATCGTGTGCGGGATGCCCGTCAGGTCAATCAGTTTTTGCGCCACGCTGTACCCGCCTTGTCCGTCAGCGACAGCCAGATGATACCCAGAATTGACTGCGCCCGTGTGATATTGGAAGCGGGTGAGGGTGCCTACGGTGGCGTTGGACGCGAGTTGGCTGCGGTGTGTCCAGCCTTCGTTGTCCGTTTCAAAATCGTCAATGTCAATCAGCCGCCAGTCTTTCACGCCATTGTATGAAATGGCTTGGTTGGCAGGCAGATTGATGCCCGCGTCGAAGACCAAATTCAAACCTTCAACATTGATGTTCGTGCCGTCGTAGGTGATTTTGGCGGAGTTCGCGCCTTTTTTGAACTCGATTTCTGAGCCGTCGGTGCTTTCCAGCACGAGTTTGGCTTCTTCTGCGCCCTGCACTTTTACCTGTGCATCGGTCGCGCCTTGCACCAGCACGTTGGCGGCGGCGGTTTCGTCTTTCACATGGAGTTCGTTGCCGGCAGTCGGCGTGGCCGTGCCAACGCCCACTGCCCCAGCCGAGGGGAAAGTGTTGCTCTGCCCGATGAGCGACAAGGCGTAGGGCGAGGATGTGAGCCGTGCGCGCGGCGTGAGTTCCGCGCCAGTGCCGACGGTGATGCCGAGGTAGTACGTCTGGTCGAAGGCAGCCGTCAGCGGCTCGACGGTGCCGAGCGTCACGCTGTACACGCCACCCGTGATGCTCACGTTGGGCTGCGTCTCAGACCAAACAGCGGTGCCGCCCGTCTCGGTGGTGTAAAGTTTGAAGGTCAGGTTGTAATCGCCGTCGTCCACGGTGGCTCCGGTGGATTTTTGGATGGTGCCTTGCACCGAGAGGTTGGCTTGGGCAAAGGAGGTCTGCACATAGGCAGCAAGGGAAAAGAGCAGACAGAGGGTGAGTTTTACCAGTTTCATATTTTGAAGACAAATGAGCTAAGACGTAAAAAGAGCAGGCGCGAGCGGGTGCGCCAGTTTTGGGAAAAGCACTCGGGCCGTCGCACGTGCGACAGCTGCTTTTCCGAACTATGAATGTTGCATTTGGAAGTAGTGGGTGGGAAAGCCCCGGCGCGTTTCGCCGAAACAGGCTGCAAAAAAACATCGCGCGCACAGGCCCCGATGCATTTCAAAACCGGACAAAGAGGGGATTACAACCGGACAAAATCGAGCAGGCGAACTTTTGGGAGGCGTTTTGCAGTGTTGTTTCAGTACGATGCGCATCGTCTTGGGTTGTCCGGTAGAACGTGCCTCTCCTCCTGACGACGGGACAAAAGTATTTTCAGCCCAAGCGGCCTGAACCCGCCCCCGAACGATTTTCCGAAATACTACCCACTTGGGTAGTTTTCGAAATCCCGGCCAGCATGGATGCCCGCCGACGGTATCTGCCACAGCCGCCGTTGCCCAAACAAAACGTAGCCGCGACCGACACAAGCCGCACGAATACTTCGCGCCCTACCCTACCCAAGTGGGTAGTATTTCGGAAAAAGTAACCGGGAGCAGCGGCAAGCAGCGGCTTTGCTCGGACTTTTGCCCACCCGGAACGTGCCCAGCATGGGCCAACAAAAAAACAAATGAAGAAACAGCGGCGTGCTCCTTTGGTCGTGTGCATGATGCTGGCGGCAGGTTCTGCCGCCGGGCAAGCCACGCCGGAATACGTCGGCCATTTGGCGGGCAACGAGCTGGCGAAATACGAGATAAAATACTACGGCCTGCGCGAGGGGCTGACCGAGCGCAGCGTCTCCGCCCTCTGCCACGACCACGAGGGCATGGTCTGGATTGGCACGGAGACCACCCTCTTTCGGTTCGATGGCTTCGAGATGCTGCCCATCCCACTGCCCATCCCGCCCGATTCGTCAGGGCAAAAACGGACGGTTTTGCAGATTCACGCCATTTGCGAAGACCCTTTCCAGCGGCTCTGGGTGGCCACGCAGTACGGCCTGTTCATGTTCCCGCCCGACCGCAACCGCCCGCGCCGCATCTGGCATGAAGTGTCGCAGACCATATTGCCGGAACGCGACTACCTGCTTTTTTCCACGACTTTCCATTTGAAACGCCTCCGTCTGCCGCTCGCCGAGGGTTCCGAAGCAAGCGTCGAGGATGTCGGATTTTCAAAAAACCTGAATTGGGTGAGCATTTTTCCGGGCAACGACGGCACTTATTTCCTGGTGGGCGACACGGCGGCGGTCTGGCAGGTGCGCAACGACACGATTTTGCGCCGATACCCCGGCATCAGGCCGGGCGTGACGGCGGTGCGGGCACGGCTTCCGGGGCGGGTGGTCGTGGCCCATACGGTACACCAGTCCTTCGCTTTTCGGCTCGATGAGCGGCGCGGTGTTTTTGAGGAAACGCACTACTCGAAGCCGACCCTGCCCGACAACCCGTACTATTTTTCGCACCTCGCCCGTCAGTTCGTCGAAGCCAACCCGCTCCAAATCCCGCGCGAAATCGCCCGTTGGATCATCTCTGGCAGTGCCTGCTGGCAGACCGACGCGCACGGGCGTGTCTGGCTCGGCACGGCCTACGGCATCTTTGTTTTTTCGCGGCGCGAGGCGCGGTTCGAGCACCTGCCGTTCGTGCGTGGCATGAGCTGCCGCGCCATTTTTAAGGAAGGAAAAGACATTTGGGTTTCCGGAGGCGGGCTTTTTCAGGGGCAGGAAACGAGCCAAAAAGCCAAGGTTTTCCCGGTTGATGTCAGCCGCGCCATGCTCCCGCTCGACGGCGAGCGGCTGCTCTCGGCGGGCGAGTTTGATGGTTTCGAGGTTTTCAACCGAAAAACAGGCCAGCTGCTCAACATCGAACGCCAGCAGCAAGGGCACTGCCACAACCTGCTGCGGCTCCGAAACGGCGACATCTGGGCGCACCGCCGAGCCACTTTGTACCAGTTTTTCCCGGATAAAAACCAAGCCCAGCCCGTCGCGGAAGTTTCTTTCGGTGGCTACGCGCTCACGCTGGTCGAAGACCGGCGCGGGCAGGTCTGGGTGCCGAACAATTTTTCGCTCCTCAAAATCGAGCGCGGCCCCGACGGCCAATACCTGCGCCACCGCAGGGTGTCCGATGGCACATTTACCGATGCCTTACTGTGCGGCGACACGCTTTGGCTCGGCACACGCGGCGCAGGCTTGCTCTGTTTTGACACCAAAACCGAACGCCAACTCGCCACTTTCACCACTGGCGACGGCCTGCCCAACGATTTCATCAACTGCCTGCTGCCCGACGGCGCGGGCAACATCTGGCTCAGCACGAACGCGGGCCTGAGCTGTTTTGACCCCAAAACAGGGGTTTTCAGCAACTTTTCGAGCCGCGACGGGCTGGAAATGGACGAGTACAACATGAGCTCCGCGTTCCGCGACCCGGCCACCGGGCAGCTTTATTTCGGCGGCCTGAACGGCGTGACCCTCTTCGACCCCGCCGCCGTCCGAAAATCGCTCACGCCGCCCGAAGTCCTTTTTTCAAAAATCGTCCGCATGAGCGAGCAGGCGGGCACGCTGACTACTTTTTTGCCCGACAACGACGCGCTGCCCCTGCTCGAACTGGCCTCTGGCGACCGCTACCTCGAATTCCATTTGGCATCCGACGACCCCGCCGCCGCCGAGCACACCCAATTCGTCTATCGCCTCGACGGTTTCGACCGCGACTGGATGTCTGCTGGCAAATCGAACATCGCGCGCTTTGCCCTGCTGCCCGCCGGCGATTACGTTTTTCGGGCCAAGACCGTCGCCCGCGACGGCATCGTCAGCCCGGAGCGCACCATTCGCATCCATGTCGAGCAAGTTTTTTACAAAAAATGGTGGTTCGTCCTGCTCGTGCTGGCGACGGTCGCTGGCGCGATTTTCGGGGAGTACCGCCGCCGCATCCATATTTTGAAAAACATCTTTCAGGTACGAAAACGCATCGCCGACGACCTGCACGACGACGTGGCCTCGTCGCTCAACTACCTTTCGATGCTCGTCAAATCCCTGCGCGAAAAATCGAAGACCGCCGCTGACAAGTTGGAGGCTGGCGGCAGCAGCGAAGGCCGCGAAATCGTCGGGCGGCTCGCCCAAATCGAGAGCCTCAACGATGAGGTCATCGGCAAATTGAGCGACATCGTCTGGGCCATTGACCAGCGCAGCCAGACCCTCGGCGACCTCATCGAACGGATGCAGGACTACGGCGAAGACCTGCTGCTGCAAAACAACGTGCCCGTCGAGTTCCAGATCCAAGTCGAGCACATGACGAAAACGCCCGCGCTCGCTGTGCGGCAGCACGTCCTTTTGATTTTCAAGGAAGCGGTGAGCAACATCGTGCGCCACACGAAATCCTACGAGGTGAAAATCCGCATCGAAAACCAGTCGGACTGGTTGAAAATCGAACTGGAAAATATCTTCGCCGAAACCCGCCGCCCCCAGTTCTCCACCGGCAAAGGGCTGGAAAGCATGGCAAAACGCGCCGAAAACCTGTTCGGAAGCCTCCATATTGAGCAAGGCGAAGGGCTTTTCCGAGTCAACCTCTTCTTGCCAAAAATCTTTGATTGATGTGTTTGGTGTTTCGTGTTTGGTGGGGGGTTGGTGGGGGGGGGGGGGCCAGAAACAGAGAACCACCACACCACGCGCCGCCCCGAGC
>JBKBIC010000022.1:0-13058 GCA_046299435.1 Saprospiraceae bacterium | reverse complement strand
GGTTTTTTTTTGTATCCCCACAACAAACAAAACCCCACCAACAAAACCCAACACAACACCCACCACAAAAAAACCACGACACACGAACATGATACCCATCGGCATCATCGAAGACGACGACAAAATCCGTCGTGAATTTCAAGATTACTTCGCCAACAGCACCCATTTCGAGTGCTTAGTCGCGGCCAACTCGGTCGAGAAGTTCCAGAAATACTACCGCCCCGGCCCGGGCGATATGCCGCCGCTGCGCCTGCTCATGCTCGACATCCACCTGCCCGGCATTTCGGGCTTGGATGCCATCGAAGGGCTGAAAAAACTGCTCCCGCCGGAGGCAGACATCATCATGTTCACGTCGTACAACGAGCCGAACCTGATTTTCAAGGCCCTCTGCGCCGGCGCAACGGGCTACCTGCTGAAAAACCAATCGCTGCAAACCATTGAGAATCAAATGGTTCAGGTCATAGAGGAAGGCGGATGCGCCCTCGCGCCCTCCATTGCGCGGCGCATCGTCAATTTCTTCAACCCTGCCGCCAAACCCGCAGCGGCCAACCCCAACGCGGAGGCGGATTTGCGCCCGCTCGAACGGCAGGTCGCGCACTTTTTGATGCAGGGGAAGACTTACGAGGAAATCGCGGCGGCCATGTCGCTGACCGTCGCGGGGGTGAAGTACCACCAAAAGAAGATTTTCCAGAAGCTGCACATCTCCTCCCGCCACGAAATCTCGAAGGTCTATCTCTGGGAAAACTCGAATCCGGGCTGAAAACCACCCAGCGTTCCGACAGAAAACCCGATTGACAGGCTTGGTGCGACTGCACCAAGCCTGTCCTGTTTTCGGGCCGACCAAGCCCAAAAAAACGGGGGCGGCATTGCTGCCGCCCCCTGACCACTTCACTTGTTGAGTGATGCCCGCCGCATTGTTGCCCAAGCGTTCAGGCTCACCTCTTCTATCGTAAACGCCCCTTATTTGACAACCACTTTTTCGGCCAGCAGCGTCCCGTCGGGGAGTGCCGTCTTCAGCAGGTAAACGCCCTGCGGGAGCCGGCCCGCGCCCTCCCACATCAGGGCGTTCATGCCCCGTTGGGCCTGATAGTCAAACTGTTGCACCTCCCGCCCGGCAGCATCGGTCAGCGTGAAGCGCAACGCCCCGGACGCAGGCACCCGGAAGCGCACCGTCGCGTAGCCGTCCCGCACCGGGTTCGGCTCAACGCCCAAGTACGGCTCCACGACATCCGTTTCCGGCTCTTCGTCCGAGGAGACCCCGACCGTGAACCTGAACGGCTCCTGCACCGTGCCCACCGACGCATCGGCGGAGAAGAACAGCGTCTCCGAGAGGTCGCGCACAGACGTGCCGTCGTGGTACTTGAACACCAGCGGCTCGCCCGCCGTGTTGGCGTACATCGTCAGGAAGAACAGGTGCACGCCCAACGGCTCCACCCACAGGGCCGTCGCCGCGCCGCGACATTCTCCGTTCACGAACGCGCCCAACTCGAAATTGGCACCCGTCACGTTCGCGCCGTCGCTGGCCAGCATGCCGATGAGCGTCTGCGAGTGCTCGAACTGCGCGGGGTTCACCGTCCAAGCCGAGTTTTGGGTTTTGGGTTTTGAGTTTTGGGTTGCCCCGTCAACCGCCAGCGGGCGATTGCCCGTGCTGGGGTAGGTCAGCGTCCCGGCCTGGGACAGCTTCAGCAAATACCCGTTCGGCGGCGACATGTACGTCAGGTTGCCTATCCACCCGAAGCCTGCCACATATTGGGCGAACTCCGTCTGGCTCTTTATCAAGTCCCCGTTGAAGGCCGTCAGGCTGGCGAGTGCCTCGCCCACCGTCAGCGGCCGCTGCGGCAGGTACCCGATCCAGTTCCAGCCGGCAGAGACCGGGATGTTGACCGTCGTCGGGTCTATCAAGGCGCCCACGTGGTCTATCGTGTCCGCGTCCGCCGTCCGGTACTGGTACATCGAGGTGTTCCCAAGCCCGGTCAGCGAACCGAGCCAGCCGAGGCCGACGGTGTTTTGCGTGAACTGCGTCTGCGATTTCAAAAGGTCGCCCGAAGGGTCGTTCACCGACGACAGGGCCGCCGAGACCGATGCGTCCGGGAACGCAAGGTTGAACGAAACCCAGTTCCAGCCGGGGTGCAGCACGATTTCGCGCAGCACCTGGCTGTTCGTGTGCAAGACCACCGGAGACTGCGGCGAGCCTTCCAGCCCGTCGGCCTCGAACGTGAACGCCTCCAACACCTCGCCGTACAGCAGGCACTCCGAGGCATCCCAGATGCGGAACTCCACCGCCTCGCCGCTGAACCCGTTGGAATAGACCGTCAAAAACGCCTCGTACTTGACCGTCGGGCCGGGCAGGTTGACGGGCCGGAGTTTGGCGGTGCCGCGCAACTCGCCGCCCACGAACGCCCCGACGATGTCCTCGATGTCCTCCGAGACCGTGCCCTCGATGTCGAGCTGCACCACGAAGTTCATCGAGTAGTCCCAGTCGGCGGCGTTGACCTGCCAATTTGGGTCTTTGCAAACGACGCGGCACTGCACCGCCAAAGGCTCGTCGCCCAGCGCACCCTCCAAGACCACCGTGTCCTGATAATTCCCGAAAACCAAAGTCGAGTCGAACTCGAACGTGATGACCTGCACCTGCCCCGGCGCGAGCGTCCCAGATTTGGGGAAAACGCGCACCCACGACGGTATGCCCGTGATTTCGTAGGCTTGATTAAAACCGCCCCGGTTTTCGAGCCGCCGCGTCTCGGATTTGATGTCTTCCTCGTACTTCGAGACGTACACCGGCACGTTGTCCACCCAGTTCAGGTTGTTGCGGTCCACGACAAATTCCCACTGGGCGTGTGCGAAGTTGTTGTTCGCCAAGTCCTTGATGTCGTCCACCTCCACGCGGAGGATCTCGTTTTCCAAAAACTGGTTCGGCACGTTCGGCACGATGACGATTTTATCGCCGGAGCAGGTGACGACCGCGTCCACCAAATCGCCCGTGCGGGTGTTGTACAGCCCCACGTTGTTGTTCGAGAACACATCGGCCTGTATCAACTGGTCGCAGCGGATGTCCTCGTTGAACCGGATGGAAATCTCGTCGCCCGCGCTCAAAACACCGTCGGCTGGTTCGGGTGTGCCGAAAATGGCGGGCGGCTCGCGCTCGAACTTGCCCTGCACCACCCGCGAGATACCGGGGTTCAGGCCGCCGAAACACTGCGCCACAGCGCGGATTTCGTAAAACCCGTCCTGCAAAGTGGCCGTTTCCCAAGTGACGATTTCAAACACCGGGTCGAGGTCTGCCTTCATCACCTCGGCGATGTTGATCCACGCCCCGTCGCCTTGTGTGCGGCGGTACTGCACCCGGATGAGCTCCAAGTCCGCATCGTTGATGTTGTAGCCGCCGAGCGTGATGAGCATGTTCGGCCCCGCGCCGACGGTGTGTACCCAGCCGTCGAGCGGGAAGTCCACGTTCACCTCGGAGCAGGGTTCGAGGAAGGTCACGTTGAAGTTTTTCTCGTCGTAGAACGGCGCGACGGGGTCAATGCCCAAAGCGTCGGCGCGTTCCAGCTCGCAGTCGGAATAGACCGCGACCGCCAAGTTTTGATAATCGAAAGCCACCGGGCCGCGCTCGACGGTCATCGTCACCTCGACCGTCTCGCCGAAAGGCACACCGACCGAAGTCATGGGCAGGCCGTTTATGCGGATGATCGCCCCGTCGGGGTTGGCCTCCGGCACGGGTTCGATGGTGTACACTTTCGTGTCTTCGCTCTCGGAGGTGTTGCCGATGAATATCTTGAAAACGGCTTTGTCGTTCATCGGCACATTGACGGCGGTGTATTTGTCGGCGGTCATGTTCACGCCCTCGCGGGGCTGCGTCTTCGGTTCCCAGGGGCATTGGCTCTGGCCGCCCACCACGTCGAAGACGGGTGTGCCGAAGACCTTGTCCTTTTTGACGTTGACCGAAAAATTGTCGCCGATATCGTCGTCCGCAAGCGTGTAACTCACCGTGCGGGTGGTCACTTTCGTGTCGGTCGTGTCCTGCGATTTCGACTCCGTCCAAGTGAACGCCAAGCCGCCCGACACGCCCAGGCCGTTGACCGTCACGCCGAACTCGGCGGCAAACTGGTTGCTGAACTCTTGGGTGTACGAGCGCGTGTAAACGTCCTCCGTCTCCGTCGCCTCGCTCTCCGAATAGACCACGCCCGCGTCGAAGGACAGGTTCTTGGAAAAGACCGCCTTCTTTTTCATGTCCGCGTTCTGCGCCACGATGTCCAGCCAGCGTTGCGCGCTGACGGAGTCCTTGTTCGTCTGGAGCATCAGCAGGTCGGGCACGACGTTGTGCAGGATGAAATACTCCGAATAGACGAACGTCGTGGCATAGCCCTCCGGCGTGACCGTGATGGTCTTGTCCAAAAAGTACGCGCAGTTGGCCGTGTCGAACTTCAGCTCGTCTGTGATGGAGTACAGGTAGTTCATCGCGCCGCCGAGGTACACGTCGCCGCCCATGTCGCCGCCCACCACGAGGTCGTTGTCCGACGTGGAAATCGTGCGCGTCGTGGTGATGCAGCGCGTCATCTCGTTCGTCTTGCTCTTCGAGGTCAGGTAGGTGTTCGTGTAGCCGAGGTCGGCCGTCACGTCAATTTGCAGCGAGGTCGCAAAAAACGGCGTGCCCTGCTCCGTCTCGATGTCCGGGCCGAGGTGGGCCGTGATGTGCTTGTCGTTGTCGTACTGGTCGAAGGCCGTCGCCGCGACGGTCTTGCAGATCGTCGTGCCCTCTTCGATGGTCGCCGAGGAGCCGTCGCCCGGCGGGTCGCGCAGGATGAGGTCCGGGAATTCCGGCGAGGCCGACACGAAGCTCGAGCTGCGCGGGCGGATGCCCAAGACCACCGCCTGCAGGGTGTGCGTCGCCTGCTGGTTGTTCACTTTTGCCGTCACCTGCACGGGTTTGAGATAGGGCGCGGCGATGTTCGGCACGCGCGGCGTGAAGCGGTGGACGTACACCCCGCCCGTCATCAAAGTGTCGAACTGGTCGAGGTACGCGATTTCGTTGTTCACCGTCAGCAGCGCGGTGTCCAAGTAGCACCGCCCGCCGTCGTATTCCTCAAAGACCTTCACCGTCGTCTTGTACGACGATTTTTCAATCAGCATCGGGTTGCCGCACAGGTTGGTGTCCAAGGCCGTCATCTCGACCTGCGGCGGCGCGATGTAGATGAAATCCGTCGTGTCGTTCGCCAGCTTCAGGTCCAAGGTCTTGCCGCCGAGGTTTTGGAAGTAGTTGTAAATCACCGCGTTCGAGTGTTCGGTCACGGCCACCGTCACCGAGTCCGGCGGAACGCCCTCGAACACGAACTTGCCGTTCGTCGGCAGTTCCTTGATTTGCTCGTAGCAGCCATTCAGGGTCGCCACTTTCACCTTGACGATTGCCCCGGCGGGCACCACTGATTTGCGGCAGGTCAGGTTGCCCGCCATTTGCCCAAAAACTTTGCGCTTCGTCTGGTTGCGGAACAGGATGCCCGCAACCGGTGCCGAAACGCTCGTCAAATCCCAAAACGCGGGGTAAAACGTGTGCTGCTCGAACTTCGGCGTGAGCCGCACCGTCTCGCCCGGCTCGAGGTCAACGACGAACTTGCCCTCCGCGTCGGTTTTCACCGCCGGCACACGGGATTCGCCGTTGACCAGGATTTCCACGCCTTTCTGGAAGCAGTTCGTGTTCTCAAAACGGACGTAGCCCGAAACCGGGATCGTGCTCTGGTCAGTGAAGTCAATGCCGTCCGCGCTCGTGTTGCTCGGATTGAGCGTGACCAAGCGGCTCGACGGCGTGAACTCGTGCGGCAGCGTTTCCGAGATTTTTGCCACCGTGCTCCATGTCGCGCCCTGCGTCGTGCCTTCGCCCGTCAGGGCGTTGCCCATGTCGCGCAGGCTCGTGCGGTCGCCTTCGTTCAGGTTGAAATAACTCGACAAATTGGCGTGCGTCACGTTCGTGCCGATGTTCGCCGCCGCTTGGATGTCGGGCAACGACAGCAAAGTGTTGTAAAACGCCACCTCGTCAATCAAGCCCGTGAAGTAGTTGCCAGCCGCGTTCCGGCCCAAGGTCCAAGCCGTGCCGCCCGAAAAATCCGGGGCCACGCCCGTGAAATCGTGCGAGCCGACGAGCGCGCCGTTCTGGTAAAAATCAACCGCCACCGAGCCGCCTGTTTGTTCCAAGACAAAAGTCAGGCGGTGAAAACCCATGCCCAGCGTGCCCAAGATTTGGGTGGAGCCGCCCATTTTCAAAAACAGATTCCCGGCGTTCAAACCCAGTTCAAAGTGCCCTTCTTTGGAAAGGATGACCTGATTGGCCGAGAAATCGAAGTTCTTGACCGTGATTTCAATCGTCGAACTGTCTGGCAAATCGAAGTTCGTCAAAGTGGCGTAGGACTCGTTCGCGCCGTTGAACTCCAAGCTCTGGTTGAAATGAAAATCCTTCGACGGCACGGCCGTGAACGTCGTGCCCGCGCCGTAGTTCACGCCCTCTATCTTGTAAAAACCCGTCGCATCCGAGATGCCCGCGTTCACCACGTTGGGCTTGTCCGTCGTCCAAGTCGCGCCGCAGAGGAAGGTTTTGACCTTGTTCAGGGTCAAATCGAAGCCTTTGCTGCCCGTGCCTTCGTCGTATTTCCAGTAGGAAGTCAGGCCGTCGGCGTTGGGCGAAACGGTCTGGTTCATGGTCATCTGGATTTCCGTCTGGGCCAGTTGGCGGTCGTAAAAACGCAGCTCGTCAATTTTCCCGGTGAAGTAGCCGCCCTCGTCGCTGCGCTTGCCGATGAACAAAACCGTCGAATCGGCCTCGATTTCGCCGACGGCGGTCTCGACCAGTTCGCCGTCCACATAAAACAAAAGCGAGGAGCCGTTGTAGGTCGCGGCAAAGTGGTGCCAGTCGTTTTTGGTCGCTTCGGGCAGGGTGTGGGCGATTTCGGTTTTGGTCGCCGGGTTTTTGCCGATGCCGAATTTCACGCCCTTCGAGCCGTCGGCGGGCGTGACGGCGTGCAGCCACCAGTTTTTGCCCCGGTCGCTGCCGAGGTCGAAAATGCCTGTGTTCTCGGTCGTCGGGTTGCCGTCGCCGATTTTCGCCCAGCACGACAGGGTGAATTTGTCGCGGGGGAACGTGGGCGAGTATTCCGCGAAAATGGTCGAAAGCCCGTTGAACTCAACCGCTGCGCCGAGCGTGGGCGAGAGTTTGACCGTCGTGCCGATGACCGGGTTTCCGCTGAACGATTTGACCTGGCCCGTGACCACGCCGTTGGGGTTCAAAAAGCCGAGCGAGCCGCCCCGGATGCCTTCGCCGAATTGGTTCACGCCCGCGATTTCGTAGGTGTAGAACTGCCCGGCGAGCACGTTGAAATCAATGAACGCAAAGGTTTCGTTGTCCACCGTCGCCAAAAGCGCGTTGTCGCGGTAGATTTTGTACGTCGCGGCGGCGGGGCTGAGCGGGTCGGCTGACCAGTTGATTTGCACACGGTCGGGCAAATCGCCTTGCGTCGCCACGACCGTCGGGGCCGATGGCGCGAGCAAAAACCGTGTCCAAAAGCCAAAGCCCACGTTGATGTCGTCGGCGAGCACCATGCCGACGCAGGGCTGGCCGATGGTCGAACTGGATTTGTTGACCGTGTTGCGGGCATTGGTGAAGCTGCCGTAGTTGAAAAACACTTTGCCCGTCAAAACCAGTGTCGTGCTGCGCGTGGCACATTCGTCGGCGACGGGGGCGTTGGAGCCGGGGCAGTTTTCCTCGATGAGGATGCCGTTGCAGTTGTTGTCAATGTTGTCGCAGTTTTCCGTCGCGCCGGGGTTGATGTCTGCATCGGTGTCGTCGCAGTCGAGGCCGAGCAAAATGTAGCCCGCGAGCGGGGTGCAAGCAGCCACCGGGTTGTCGGAGTCGCCGTAGCCGTCGCCGTCGGAGTCGAGATAGTAAGTTTTGCTTTGGGCAACATTGAAAATGGTGTGGTTGGCAGTGCCCGTGCAGCCGTTGGCATCGGTGACGGTCACGAGGTAGTTGCCTGCTGCGTCAAACGTGGCGTTTGCGCCCGTCGCGCCGCCCGTCCAGACGAAGAGCGTGCCGCCGGAGGCGGTGAGTTCCACTTCGTCGCAGCCGTCGGCATCGCCGGAAATGCTGGCGGTGGCTTTGTTGACGGTGATGGCTTGGCTGGCGGAGGCAGTGCAGCCGTTCGCGTCGGTGGCCGTGACCGTGTAGGTTCCGCTGGCGGTGAACGTGGCGGCTGCCGTGCTTTCGCCGTTCGACCAAGCGTAGGAAGTGCCGCCTGCTGCTGTCAACGTCACTTGGTCGCAAGCAGTTGCCGTGCCAGAAAAGGTTGGCGCGGCGGGTGGGGTCAAAATAGTCACGACCACCTCGGTGGTCGCCGTGCCGCCGCCGGAAAGTGTTGCGGTGACGGTGTAGGTTCCGCTCGCAGTGACGGTGATTTCGTCGGTCGTTGCGTTCGTGCTCCATGTGTAGGCTGTGCCACCGACGGCGGTCAGCGTAGTGGAGCCGCAAGCTTCAGTCAGACCGGAAATGCCGATTTCGGCACTGGCACCGGAGCAGGAAGTGCCAGAGGTCACGCCGCCGCTGGCAACCCAGTTGGAGGTCGTACCGAGGAGCGCAAAATTGTTCAGCGTACCGTTCGGGCCACCGCTCACGGCATTGGCGAGGCTGCTGCTGCCGAGAGTTTCGTTGAAGTCGTAGTAACCAATCAAGCCGGTTTCGTCGCCGTCCAACTCGCAGTCCTTTGCATCTTGAATTTCGGTTTCTGTGCGCGTGGTGTTCCAGAAGCGCACCTCATCCATGCTGCCTTTGTAAAAGTTTGGCCCGACTAACGGCTTGCCCAGATTGACCCCATAGTTGCTCGTTTGCGGAACAACCGCCCCGGAGAGCGTGCCACTCAAGACACCATTGATGTAAATACTCAGGGTGTTGTTGGATGCGCGGGTGGCAGCGATGTGTGTCCATGTTGCTGCCGGAATGGTGCTCGTAGAAACTACGGACGAACCACTGCTTCCGTTGAAAACACTAAACACAACATAGCCTAAACTGCTGATAGCCAAGCGATAGGCTGCATTTCCGGCTCCGGCCGCGCCCCAGCGGCTGATGATTTCCGCAGGATTGTCGGGGTCGTTGAATGTCCCGTAGCCACTCGCCGGGTTTACCCATGCTTCGAGGGTCATGGTGGCGGACACTTGTGGGAGGGTAGAAGCGATGCCCACAAAATCATCATTCCCGTCGAAAGCCAGTGCAGCGCGGTCGGAGGACGCACCGCAGGCCGTGCCGTTCGGGATGGGCGTGGTGGCTACCCAGTTGGAATTGCCGCCCGTGAGGCCAAAGTTGTTCAACGTACCGTCATAATTGTTGGCCGTCAGGTCGTCCAGCGTCGTCCCGGAAGATTGGTTGAAGCGGTAGAGCGCGACCAGCCCGCTCGTCGTGGCCGCGATTTCACATTCCGCGTTGCTCTGGATTTCGGCCAGCGTGCGCACCGTGTTCCATACCCTGAACTCGTCCACAGAGGCGTTCATGGCTTGCGCCGGGTTGGACACGCCGAGGGTCAAAGCATTGGTCAGGTTGGGCGCGGACATGGTGTAGGTCACTTTCAGCTCCCCGTCAATGTACAATTTGGCATTGTTTGTCCCCGGCGCGAAGGTGTACGCGAGGTGATGCCATTCGTTGTTGGCAATATTCACACCGGATAACACCAGATTGTCGGTTGTTTGGTCATAGCAACCAACGTCCCCGTTTATCATCAGGATTGAGAAAGCGTTCGCCTTGTCAAAAATCACCTGATTGGCATTGCCACCGCCGACAGGCTTCACCCAGCACTCGATGGTGCCGGAAGTCAGTTCAAAACCGGATGGATTGCCCAATGTGACCCAGTCGTTCGCACCGTCGAATTTCAGGGAGGAGTTCCCCGCCGTTTCCGGGGCGACGCAGGAAACCTGCCCGACCCAGCCGGCTTGGTTGAAAGAATTATCGCTTTGAAAACGCAGGGTCAGGCAACCGCCGGGAGTGCTTGAAGAGTAGGACACGTTGCTATGGTTGCCAGTCAAGTGGGCAATCAATGGAGCAGTGGCATCAGCTCCGTCGTGAATGTCGAGAAAGTCCCAACCGTCCTCTACACTGATGCTGCTGAAAGTAATTTTCAGCGTTACGTCGGAGGAAGTAGGGCAATAGTGGACTTGGTAATTCTCGTCACTGCCATAATCGCCGCCCGCACCGCCTGTGTCGTAAATGGTCTGGTTGCAAGTCGTGTAGGTTTGGGCGGACAAAACCCCGCCTACCACGACACTCAAAAACAGCCAAAGAAAAAACGAAAGGCCCGCAGGGCGGCGGAAAAACAAGCGACTCCGCCCCGGAGACCCGAAGAGATTTATATTTTTCATTGAAAACCTTTTTTAATGATGAATGAGAAATTAAGAATTGCCTATCCCGATTTGTCGGGAATGAATCTCACGACACGACGAATGAAAGCACGACGAACCCCAGTAGGATTCATCGTTTATCATTCATCGCTCATCATTAATTGGAAAGTTTGTTTTCCAAAGCCCGCAAACGGGCATCCATTTTTTCAGCGGAGGCTTTCATCTCGCCGTCTTTTTTGACGAGTTCCGATTTCAAAGCGGCGTTTTCTTTTTCCAAAAGTTCAACTCGGCGGGCGAGTTCCTGCGTGGCAGAGACGTTCAAAGTGAAAATACGGTCGTAGTCCACCGTGCGGAAATCGGCGACTTTTTTGCCATAGACAAAGACTTTTTCGGGCGCGGCTTCCGTCCAATTGACCGAAAACGAGGTTTCGGACGGCACGGCGGCGACGGTCAAAACGCGCTCGCTGTTGTCGGGCATCATGATTTTCACCTCGTTGCCGACGGCGAACTCGTGGTTTTTAGCCATCGAAATGGTCATTTTGCCAGCCGTCAATTGGGTTTGGGCGGACATGGCATAAACGTTTGGGATAAAATTGCTCGATTTTGTCACGGCCTCTGGAAATGCCTGTTCGACCTCCTGCGCGATGAAGCCTTTGGTGAAAGCCTTGCCATTGTTCACTTCGTCCACGTGGCGATAATCTGTTACCCGAAGTTTGCGCAGGGTGCTGAGGTCGGCGAAGGTTTCGGACAAGCGTAAATCCTTTTTGATGCGGCGGTCGGAAAAGGAACCATAACCGGTAGCGAAGATGTAACTGCTTGCCCGCAAGGAAAACGAACGAGTGTTGTTGCCCCACCAGTAAAGACCACTCGTCGGGGTGAAACCCCATGGGTCACCACTAATCAATTTACCGCCATTGATTTCCAAATGGCCGCTCATGTAGGAATCGCCCGTGACTTTAAAAGCATTATTGGCATCCACGCTGCCCTGCCCGACGGCGAGCTTCGAGGTAACTGCCAAGTTGGCGGGGCTAAAATTGCTGGCGGTCAAAGTGCCTGCGCTCAAAGTGCCCGGAACATCCACGCCGTTGTTGTTGACGGTCAATCTTGTGTTGCCATTGTACTGCAAGGTGGTGTTGTTCGAGCCGGGGTTCACGACAAAATCGTTGTTCGCTGTACCGAAACCCACCGCGCCGACCGTACTGCCTTTTTTGAAGTCAATCTGTGCCGCGTCGCTGCCTTCGACGAGCAGTTTGCCCGCGCCGGAGCCGTTTTTGATGTGCATCTGATAGCCGGAAGTCGGCGAAATCGTGCCCGCGCCAATCGCGCCCGACGAGGGGAACAGGTTGGCCGTGCCCAACAAAGCCAAAGCATAAGGCGAAGAAGTCAGTCGCGCGCGCGGGATGAGTTCCGCGCCGCCGTCCACGGCCACGCCGAGGTAGTAGGTTTGGTCGAAGGCTGCGGTCAGGGGCGTGCCGCCGCTGCCGAGTTCGGCGGAGTAGATGCCGCCCGCGACGGCGATATTCTGGGTTTCGGAGTGGACAGCCGTGCCGCCGGAGGCGACGGTGTAGAGTTTGAACGTGAGGTCGTATTTGCCGTCGTCCACGGCCGCGCCGTTGGATTTTTGGATGATGCCTTGGATGGAGAGCGTGGCTTGGGCAAACGCGGACTGTGCAAAAGCCGCGAAGCAAAAGAAGAAGAACAGGGAGCGTTTTACTGATTTCATACTAAACGATTGAGTGATTTTTCTTTATGAAAAGTTTTTTACGAATGACAAAGCAGTAGCATCCCCTTCGCACAGGCACGAAGAAGTTGTGCATCCGCTGCGTTGGCAGCGGCGCGGTGTTTTCAAAAAATGGATTTAGGGAAAAGCGTGGCTGAACAACCTCGAACCAATCGCCCACGCCTGTCGCGGCAAAAGCCAATCAGTGTTCCGGCAAAGTGTCGGGGCAAAAGTATTTACACAAAAAGCGGCATAAATCCCCCCTCGAACGATTTTCCGAAATACTACCCACTTGGGTAGTGCGGCGGCTTTTTCCGCCCGGCGGTTTTCCGCGCACGAAACGGTCGCCGCCAAATTCTCGCCCATCGCCGCCACCCACGCGGCGCGGCTGCTGGGCCGCTGTTTTCTCGGTCATTTTTGGGCATTCTTTTCACCAAAGTGGTTCAAAAACGATGAAAACATCTATCCTGCATATCATTTTCCCCGCCTTGTTCGCGCTGCTGGCGGCCCACGCTTGGGCCTGCCCGACGGTCGCAGTGACACCCAACCCGACGAGCGGGCGCAACTGCGCGGACGGCTCCATCGCCGTCAACGTCAGCCAACCGGAGCCGAAAACATGGAAGCTCGCCCTGTTCAACGTCGTCAACCAAGCCTACGTCACGGGCGCGGCGGGCGGACTGGGCGACACGACCGCCGTGCTATCGGGCCTTGCGGCGGGCACTTACCGGCTGGAAGTGGTCGAGGGCGAGAGCCTGTGCAATACTTACACCCTCACGGTCGGCTCGCCCGGCTGTAATCTTTCGCTGGCCGTCGTCGGCACCATTCCCACTGGCCGAAACTGCAACGACGCGAGCCTCACCGTCACCCCGACCGGCAACTGCCAAGCGGGCAATTTGCTCCTCCAAAAACGAAACACCCTGACGGGCATCTTCGAGAGTGTCGGTTTCGTAAACATCCCGGCGGGCCAATCGCACAC
>JBKBIC010000021.1:0-36673 GCA_046299435.1 Saprospiraceae bacterium | reverse complement strand
GGTCGCCACCGTTGGACGAGAGGTTGAAGAACTTCGACTGCAGCACATCGCCGTTTGCTTGGCTGACTTCGAGGACGAATATTTGGTTGAAGTTCCAAGAGGTGCCTGTCCGCGAAATCCCCGCCAGCAGAATGTTACCGCTCAACGAAACGGCGATGTCGTTGATGAGCAGGCTTTGCCCACCGGGCGCACCATACTGGCGCGTCCATTGCAGCGGGAGGGAAGTGTTATCCCGGATGCACGAGAGCGTCCCTTCCGAGCCAGCTACCCCGCCGACGTAATAATAGCCGTTGTGAACCAGCGAGTTACGGAAGGACTCGTTGCCCCCCGCAGTACCGTAGTAATACAACTGGGCATGGGCGTTGGGCATTTGGAGGAAAAAAAGCAGGCTCACTGCCGCGAAAACCCGCTGGAATCCGATTGACTTTATCATAAGTAAGAACGAGGGTTGCAACGCACCGTCATGGCGGTACGTTTGTGAGTCGAAAAGTCTGGTCGGCCATGACCAACCAGTGCCTTTGCATCGAAGTCCGCTTGTTTGCTTTGACCGGCGCGAGCGGGCTTCTTGTTTAGGCATGGGAAGTTTTTGCCTACTCTGTTCAGGGAATTTCGGCGAACACCCGGTGGTTTTTTGAGGCAATCAGGGGGCTTTCGCACGCAGTGGGCGCACGTCGGGTTGTTCTTTTCTGACTTGAAAAACGAAGGTCACAGGGGACGCCGGCACGCCCTCTACCTGTGGATACAAAACAAGTGATTACTGGCAAGTGCCAGTCGTCACGCCGCCGGACACGTTGCTATTGATGCTTACCGTAGTCTGGTTGGAAGCCGCCGTAAACGTCACGGTGAAGTTTACGCCGTTGTTGCCCTGTTTGTCGTCATAGGTCAATGTGCTGTTGGCGGTGGAGAAGTTGTTGGCGATATCGGGGTTGCAACTACTGACATCTACGTGGTCACTTGCCCATCTTGCCAGAAACGAGACGTTTTGCACCACGATTTTAACATCCCGGTTGTTCCAATTGATGGTGTGCGAAGAAGCCGGACTGGACATATTGGTGCAAGTAGTGAGTGTGTCGCACTCGCTCACCGCCGGAGTAGTGATGACCACGTCCATGGTAACGATGGCTGTTCGACATAACCCATCAAGGATTTGTTCGTCTCTGGCTACCGGTCTGCCAGAGGCGGGCAGGTATTCGGACACCACCAGAACCGGCGACGCAAGTGCGCTGCTCGGAATCAAAAGCGAGCCGCCGGGAGCCAACAACGTATCCAAAATCAAGGCATTGGTCGCCGCGTCGGATACTGTCAGCTTGATTTGGGTCACGCCTGCGATGCCTGCATCCGGCTTGTAAAGCAAGCCGTTCTCGGCGCACGCCAGCGTAGGGCGCGGCACGATGCATTTTTTGGCACAACCCGACAAGAGGCAGCACATAATGCCGAATGCAAGCACGGGGAGCAGTTGAAAAATCCGGGAAATCTTCATATTGGAAAGTTTTGTTTGACGATGTTTACGCAGCCAAATGTCAGGGTCGCTTGACCAACCATGTGATTACAAATTTTCCCGATTTTACCGACCTGCCAGCACGAGACACCGACTTTGCACATGCACCATTCCAGCCTTCCGAGCATTCTGCAAGCACTTTCCACAGAGGAGGCCAAACGCCTTGCCCTGTTCCTGCAATCGCCATATTTCGTCGGGAAAAAGGAGACCGAGGCAGCCCAACGCCTCGTCGCCTACCTCCGCAACACATCGGCAAGCACGCAAAAAGAGGACATCCATGCTGCCGTTTTCCCCGATAAACCATTCGTTTTCAACAAGTTGGAGAAACTTTTCTCGGAGACGGCCCAGCACGTCCGGCACTTCCTCGAAACGGAATGGCAGGCCAAGCACAAACTCCCGGCGCACGGCCTCGCCGCGCAAGGCGATTTCTTTCTCGAAAAAGGCCTCACCGACGAGCTCAAAAAAGTGCTGGCCAAAATGGACGCGCTGCTCGGCGAGCCGCTCGTTTTTGACCACGAACACATCCGGGAGCAATGGGTCGCGCAGGAGCAAAAAACCTTTTATCTGAGCTCTTTATCCTCAAAAAAGGACGACAACAACTTCAAAACCAAACTGGCCGCCCTTGAGACCTTTTACCTGTTCGAGCGCATGATGGCCACCACCAATTTGCTAAACCTGAACCGGATGGTGCCTGTTTTGACAAGCAAAGAGGTTGACTCGCTTACAGGCGGATGGGACGTGCCGGGCCTCGATGCCTTCTCGAAGACGCTCGAAGGCGGGCTGCTGTGGAAGGCAATCCGGTTTTTGGGTACCGAACCGCCCGAATCGGAGCAGCACTTCGAGCAATTCTATGCCCAACTTGGCGAACACGAGGGCCGTATTTCGACCTATCTACTCAACCACTTGGAACTGTTGGCCTCCAATTTCTGCATCTACATGTCCAATCGTGGGAATCTCGAATATCGCCCGCACGTCTTCCATTTCATCAAAAAACGGTTGACCTCCGGGGCCGCCTATTTGAGCGGCAAACTCCCGGCGGCCATGTTCCAGAGCACTGTCTCCATTGCCCTTTTGCTGCGCGAATTCGAGTGGGCACTGGAATTTATAGAGGCTCACCGGGAGCGTATTTTCGGGCAGCAGCCCTCCGAGGTGTACTACCGTTTTGGCCTTGCCACCTACCATTTTTATCGGCGGGATTTTGAGAGCGTGCTGGACATCTTGCTGCACCTCAATTTCGAGGAGATGCAGTACAAATTCTCATCCAAGTCTCTGGAAATCAAAGCCTTGTACGAACTGAACTCCGACTTGCTCGATGCCCGTTTGGACGCGGCCAAAATCTATTTCTACCGCGAGACCAAAATCCCCGCCGACAAAAAAGAGATGTACGGGCGGTTCGTGGATTGCACGAAACGGCTGCAACGCCTGCGATTTTCGGGCGAGCAGGCACGGCTCCAAAAATTGCAGGCAGAAATCGAGGCCAACCCGCAGGTGGCCGAACTGACCTGGCTCCGCGAGAAACTGACGGAACTATTGGCCAACTCAAACAACGCCAAGCACCGCCAATTTTCATCCGAACGGGCCGATTGGCGCGGCTGATGCTTGCGCTGCCGGGTTCTCGAAAAACAAAAAGCCCCTGCCTCGACACATCGAGACAGGGGCTTGATATTTTGCTAAGCAACTGTGCGTCAGCGGATTACTTCGCTGCGACGGCACCTTTTGCTTTTTCAATCACGGCTTTCGACACGCTTTCCGGCGGCGGTGCGTAGTGGCTGAACTCCATCGTGGACGAAGCGCGGCCCGACGTGAGCGTGCGGAGCTGGGTGACGTAACCGAACATTTCCGAAAGCGGCACTTCGGCTTGGATGGCAACCGCGCCGCCCATGCGCGTTTCTTGGCCTTTCGGCAAGCCGCGACGGCGGTTCAAGTCGCCGATGACCGGGCCGACGTATTCTTCCGGCGTGATGACTTCGAGTTTCATGATGGGTTCCATGATTTGCGGCTTGGTGGCCGGGGCCGCCGCACGGAAACCTTCTTTGGCGCAAAGCTCAAAGGCAATCGGCTTGGAGTCCACCGCGTGCATACTACCGTCAATCACTTTGACCTTCATCGAGTCAATGTTGTAGCCGGCCAAAATGCCGTTGGACATCATCTGCACGAAGCCGTCGTGGATGGGCTTTTGGTAGTTCTTGTCAATGGCGCCACCGACGATGGCCCACTCGAATTGCAGTTTTTTCTTGCCCGATTTGAAATCATCGGAGTTCAAGAATTCCTCGTCGGCGGGGCCGAGCTCGAATTCCATGTCGGCGAACAAACCCGAACCACCCGTTTGCTTTTTCAGACGCTCGCGGTGCGTGGTCGTGCGGGTCAGAGCCTCTTTGTAGTTCACCTGCGGCGCGCCTTGGTTGCACTCCACTTTGAACTCGCGGCGGAGGCGGTCAACGATGATTTCGAGGTGCAGCTCGCCCATGCCGGAGATGACCGTTTGGTTGGTCTCCTCGTCATAGCGGACGCGGAAAGTCGGGTCTTCCTCGGCGAGTTTGTTCAGGGCCATGCCGAGTTTGTCGAGGTCTTTTTGTGTTTTCGGCTCGACGGCGAGGCCAATCACAGGCTCCGGGAACACCATGCTTTCGAGCACGATGGGGTTGTCCATGTCGCAGAGCGTGTCGCCCGTGCGGATGTCCTTGAAGCCGACGGCTGCGGCGATGTCGCCGGCCTCCACTTTGTCGATCGGGTTTTGCTTGTTGGCGTGCATCTGGTAGAGGCGGCTGATGCGCTCTTTGTCGTTCGAGCGGGTGTTGAGCACATACGAGCCAGCCTCCAATTTGCCGGAGTAAACGCGGATGAAGCACAAGCGGCCCACGAACGGGTCGGTCGCAATCTTGAACGCGAGGGCGGTGAACGGGTCGTCCACCGACGGGCGGCGGCTGACTTCGGCATCGGTCTTCGGGTTCGTGCCCGTCACGGCCTCGATGTCCACCGGCGAAGGCAGGAAGTAGCAAACCGCGTCGAGGCAGGCCTGCACACCTTTGTTTTTAAAGGCCGAGCCGCACATGACCGGGGTCATTTTCATGTCGCAGACAGCGGCGCGGATGGCGGCGCGCATTTCCTCGACGGTGATGCTGTCCGGGTCGTCGAAGAATTTTTCGAGCAGCGCATCGTCGTAGCTCGCCACTTCTTCGATGAGTTTTTGGCGGTATTCATGTACCGTTTCTTTCAGGTCGTCGGGAATCGGGATTTCCGTGTAGGTCATGCCTTGGTCGGCTTCGTTCCAGACGATGGCTTTGCCCGACACGAGGTCAACCACCCCTTTGAAGTTGTGCTCCGAGCCGATGGGCACTTGGAGGGGCACAGCGTTCGCACCCAGTTTGGCTTTCATGTCTTTGACGACCATGAAAAAATCGGAGCCTGCGCGGTCCATTTTGTTGACAAAACCGATGCGCGGCACTTTATAGTTGTCGGCCAAACGCCAGTTGGTTTCGGATTGTGGTTCCACGCCGTCCACCGCCGAGAACAAGAAGATGAGGCCGTCGAGCACGCGCAGCGAGCGGTTCACTTCCACCGTGAAGTCCACGTGGCCGGGCGTGTCAATGATGTTGAAGTCGAATTTTTGGCCTGCCACCGACCAGTTGCAGCGCGTAGCGGCGGAGGTGATGGTGATGCCGCGCTCTTGCTCCTGCTCCATCCAGTCCATCGTGGCGGCACCTTCGTGTACCTCACCGATTTTGTGGGTCACGCCCGTGTAGTACAGGGTGCGCTCGGTGAAGGTGGTTTTGCCCGCGTCAATGTGGGCGGCGATTCCGATGTTTCGCGTAAACCGGAGATCCGTTGCCATAGAATAATGAGTGATTGAGTGATTGAGTGATTGAGCGGTTTTTTCGAGTCGGGGCGGTTTTTTGAAAATTTTGCCGGCATGGGAAAATTTCCGGCAAGCGATAATCAAGTTTGGGGCAACACGGTTTTGGCTTTTGAATCTTTTGGCGAACAAACCTTTGTTTCGCCAAAACAACCCGCCAGAAAGTCGAAACCGCCGGGGATTGCATTGGTTGGAAAGTTGAAAAGGTTGAAACAGTTGAATCGGCTTTAATTCAACGTTTTCCTCTCTTCACTTTTCAACCAACGCAATTCTCGGCGGCGCGATTCAGTTTTGCGTCCTGTACTTACGCTTTGTAGTGTGCGAAGGCGCGGTTGGCCTCGGCCATTTTGTGTACGTCTTCGCGTTTTTTCACGGCGTTGCCTTCGCCTTTTGCAGCGGCGAGGATTTCGGCGGAGAGTTTTTCGGCCATGCCTTTGCCGGCGCGGGCGCGGGCATACTTAATCATCCATTTGATGCCGATGGAGATTTTGCGGTTGGCGGGCAGTTCTGTCGGAATCTGGAACGTCGAGCCACCGATGCGCTTGGAGCGAACCTCCACTTGCGGCATCACGTTGTTCAATGCTTTTTTCCAGATAGCCAACTCGTCCTCGTTCGTGCGCTTTTTCACGATGTCCAATGCACCGTAAAAAATGCTGAACGCCACGGTCTTCTTGCCCTCCCACATCAGGTTGTTGACAAACCGCGTGACCATTGGGTCGTTGTAGCGCGGATCGGGAGCCAATACTCGAGGTTTCGGTTTGTGCTTACGCATTAACTAATGAGTGATAAGTGATGAGTGATAAATGATGAATGTGAGAGTGTGCGCGACGGGTAGAAAGACTCACCGCTCATCACTCATAATTCATCACTTAAAAATTATTTTTTGCCTTTGGTCGGGGCGGCTGCTTGTCCGGGTTTCGGACGTTTCGAGCCGTATTTCGAGCGGCTCTTTTTGCGGTTGTTCACACCGGCGGTGTCGAGCGCGCCGCGCACGATGGTGTAGCGCACACCGGGCAGGTCTTTCACGCGACCGCCGCGCACCAGCACGATGGAGTGTTCCTGCAAGTTGTGGCCCTCGCCGGGGATATAGCAGATGACCTCGATGCCGTTCACCAAGCGGACTTTCGCCACTTTGCGGAGGGCGGAGTTCGGCTTTTTCGGCGTGGTCGTGTACACGCGGGTACACACACCGCGTTTCTGCGGGCTTGCGGAAAGTGCGCGGGATTTGCTTTTGTATTCGACTTGTTCGCGGCTGGCACGTACGAGCTGATTAATCGTAGGCATAAAAACGTATGATGCGAATGTGAAAAATGTGCGGTTGAAAACGGTCGCTTTTTTGCGTAACTCGTTCAAAATCAGCGTGTTTTTGGCCGAAACGAAACGCCTTCGCGCAAAGCGGTGGCAAAGGTAGCCAAACGGCCCCCGATTTTCCAAGCCAAGTTTGAAAATTATGGCTGTTAGAAACAGGGATGGGGATTGTCCAAACGACTCCTTTCGGAGAGGGATGAGGGATGTTGGCAGTGTGGTAGGTGTCGTTGTTTTTCAGGCATCGTACGATTCGAGGTAGGCCACGATGCCGCCTTTCAAGTTGAACAAATTGTCGAAGCCAAACTGCTCGCCCAACTCGCGGACGGCCTGTGCACTCCGGCTGCCCGATTGGCAATGCACCACCACTTTCTCGCTCCGCGAAATATGGCCGACGTTCGCGGCCACTGTGCCGAGCGGAATCAACTCAGCACCTTCGATGCGGTTCGCGGCGTGTTCGTGCGGCTCGCGCACGTCAATCAACTGGAATTTTTCGCCACGTCTTTGCCATGCTTGCAGCTCGGCGGCGGTGATTTCGCGGATGGGACTCGCGGCGGCCTTTGTGCCACAAAACTGTTCGTAATCAATTAGTTGCGTGATGCTCGTATCGGGGCGGCATTTCACGTTGAAGGTGCGCGACTGAAAATTCAGGGCATCGAACACGAACAACCGCCCGCTCAACGGCTCGCCTACCCCAGCCGCGATTTTGATGACTTCCAATGCCTGCAAGCTCCCGATGATGCCCGGCAACACACCCAAAACCCCCGCCTCGGCGCAATTCGGCACGAGGCCGGGCGGCGGCGGCACGGGGTGCAAGTCGCGGTAATTCGGCCCAAAATCGCCGCCCGGCCCGCGCCAGTTGAACACCGAAACCTGCCCCTCAAACCGCGAGACCGCCCCAAAAACGAGCGGCTTGCCGAGCAGCACACAGGCATCGTTGACCAAATAGCGCGTCGGGAAATTGTCGGAGCCGTCGGCCACCACGTCGTAATCTTGAATGATACCGAGGGCATTTTCGGAAGTCAGCCGGGTCTCGTGCAGCCGGATTTCGATGCGCGGGTTCAACGATTCAAGGCGGATTTTAGCAGCTTGTGCTTTGGATTGGCCCACGTCGTTTTTCCCGAAAAGCACCTGCCGTTGCAAATTGCTCACATCCACCACATCAAATTCCACGATGCCGATGGTGCCCACGCCAGCGGCGGCCAGGTACAGCAGCAACGGGCTGCCCAAGCCGCCCGCCCCGACCACGAGGACTTTGGCGGCTTTCAGTTTTTGTTGCCCGGCGAAGCCGATGTCCGGCAAATTGAGATGCCGGGCGTAGCGGGCGAGTTCGTCGGTGGAAAACTGAAGAGCTTTATCATTCATGGTTGACAAAATGGGTTATTCCTCTTCAAAGTAGCCAATGTCGAGACGCTTAATCGTATATACGTCCTTAACAGTGACCCCGACGTTGTGGTCTATCATCAAGTCAACCAACTCTCGCCCGTCAATTAGCACAACTTTTATATCACTTCTTGACTCAGATTCCCGGACACCTCTGGCAAAACTTGATGTGGTGATAAAAACCCCTTTTTTCGCCCCTCTCCTTGCCAAAGCACCAATAAACTTGTCGATTTCGGGCCTGTTTACCGTGTTTTCAGGTTTCCAACATTTTGCTTGCACATAAATCATGTCTAAACCAAGCTGGTCTTCCTGTATGACACCATCAATTCCGCCGTCACCGGACTTGCCGAGATGCTTACCAGCCTCTTTGATATTTCCACCATACCCCATACTGACTAATAGGTCAACGACCAGTTTTTCAAACTTGGCAGGACTGGTAGACATTGCAATTACCTTTTCCAACAAATCAGACGCAACGGCTTTGCGGATGCTGCGGTACCCTTTTTCCAAAACCTCTTCGGGGGTGGAAGTTTCCTCTGTGGTTTCTGGACGATTTGATTTGACAACATCAGGCTTGGCAGCTTCTACGAAGTCAAGAAAACCCGCATACTGCTTTAAAAAAGCAACGTTGATTTTTGGCGGATTTTGCCTCAACGCCTCTTGCCCCGCGCCTGTGATTTTGAAAAACGCTCGGCGCGGGTATTCCAACAGCCCTGCTTTTTTAAGATAGGTTTTTGACCAATTGACTCGGTTCTCAAAAGTGGTCTGCTGGCCACTGGGAACTGTCTCTGCCAATTCCTCGGCAGTTAGTTTGAACTCTTTCGCCAAAGCCGAAATCGCCTCGGCTTGCGTGTGCTCTTTGCCGTCCGCCGCGAACTTCAGCAGCGGCAACATCAAGGTTTGATAGTCAGGTACAGGCATGGGAAAATGTTTTTTGAAAAAAACAGCCGGACAACCCCACATGGGTTGCCCGGCTGCGAATGTATTCCAAGAATCAAAATCCGTCGGCTCAAAGGTCGAACTTGATGCCCTGCGCCAGCGGCACCGTTTCGGAGTAGTTGATGGTGTTCGTCTGACGGCGCATGTAGGCTTTCCACGAATCGGAGCCGCTTTCGCGGCCACCGCCCGTTTCTTTTTCGCCGCCGAACGCGCCGCCGATTTCCGCGCCGGAGGTGCCGATGTTCACGTTGGCGATGCCGCAATCGGAGCCAGCCGCCGAGAGGAAACGCTCGGCCTCGCGCAAATTGGTGGTCATGATGGCCGACGACAAGCCCTGCGGCACGCCGTTTTGGAGCGCAATGGCCTCGTCCAAAGTCTTGTATTTCAACAAGTAAAGTATCGGCGCGAAGGTCTCGTGCTGCACGATGGGCCAGTGGTTTTCGGCCTCGGCGATGCAGGGCCGCACGTAGCAGCCGCTTTCGTAGCCCGCGCCTTCGAGCACGCCACCTTCGACGACCATTTTGCCGCCCGCTTTTTTCACCTCCGCGATGGCATGGAGGTAGTTCGCCACCGCGCCTTTGTCAATCAGCGGCCCGACGTGGATGCTTGCGTCCAGCGGGTCGCCGATGCGGAGTTGGCCGTAGGCTTTGGCGAGCACTTTTTTCACCTCTTCGTACTGGCTTTCGTGGATGATGAGTCGGCGCGTGCTGGTGCAGCGTTGGCCGGCGGTGCCGACTGCGCCGAAGACTGCGCCCGTGAGCACAATTTTCAAATCCGCCGACGGCGTAATAATAATGGCGTTGTTGCCGCCCAGTTCGAGCAGCGAACGGCCCAGCCGCTCGGCCACCGTTTTGCCGATGGCTTTGCCCATGCGGGTGCTGCCGGTGGCGGAAATCAGCGGCAAGCGCGTGTCTTTGGTCAACATCTCGCCCACTTTCACGTCGCCCGTGATGATGCTGGAAATGCCTTCCGGCAAATTGTTGGCTTTCAGCACTTTGTTCAGCAGCAGTTGGCAAGCGACCGAGCAAAGCGGCGTTTTTTCGGAGCCTTTCCACACGCAAACGTCGCCGCAAACGAGCGCAATCATCGCGTTCCACGACCACACGGCGACCGGGAAATTGAACGCCGAAATGATGCCAACCACGCCCAGCGGGTGCCACTGTTCGTACATCCGGTGGCCGGGGCGTTCGCTGTGCATCGTCAGGCCGTACAGTTGGCGCGAGAGGCCGACCGCGAAATCGCAGATGTCAATCATTTCCTGCACCTCGCCCCAGCCTTCTTGCAGGCTTTTGCCCATTTCGTAGCTGACGAGCCGACCGAGCGGGTCTTTGTACTGGCGCAACACCTCGCCGTATTGCCGCACGATTTCGCCGCGCTTCGGGGCGGGCATTTCGCGCCAGACTTTGAACGCGGCCTCGGCTTGGGCGATGACCGCGTCGTACTGTTCGCGGGTCGTAACCGATACTGCGCCAATGAGTTGTCCGTCCACTGGCGAGTGGCTTTGGATGTATTTTCGTGCGCCGTCGAGGCTTTGTTGGCCCGTCCAAGTACCCGCGTTGCGGGATTTGAGGCCGAGTTTTTTCAGAAATTCTTTTATCTGCATTTGACTTTAAATTGATTTGGCTGAGCCATTTTTAGGAAACGCGGCGCAAAAGTAGCCACACGTGGCTGCCCGTTGGTTGCACAATTCAATCTTGTTTTTGTGTCGCATCGCGGCCTTTGGGCTTCGGAAAGCTTCGCACCTTTGCCCCGGTTCATTGAGTGAATGGGCGAATGAGCGATTGAACTCGCCTGATATTCGCCGTCCACTCATCTGCCTATTTCATTCATTGGCTAACTCACTCATTTACTCATTGGCAATGTCCCTCGTCAAAGATTTCAACGACTACCGCGCCCGCATGAACGAGCGCATCCTCGCCCACGACAACAAGGTCATCAAACGGTTTTGGAGCCTCGACCACCAGACCTATCAGGACGGTGCGCTCGACATGAAAACCAAAGAACTGCTCGGCCTCGTGGCCTCTATGGTGCTGCGCTGCGACGATTGCATCAAATACCACCTCGGCACTTGCCACGAACTGGGCGTGACGAAAGACCAGATTTTCGAGGTGTTCGCCATCGCCAACCTCGTCGGCGGCTCCATTTGCATCCCGCACACCCGCCGCGCGGTGGAGTATTGGGACGAATTGGAAGGGTTGAGGGATGAGGGATGAGGGATGTCGCCGACAACACTGCCAAATCAACAAATCAACAATCTCCAAAGGAGTCCTTTGGACAAACAATCCGCAATGTCAAAGTCATTTTTGCTCGGCTGCCTCGCCGGGCTGCTGCTCCAAACAGCCTGCCAACCCAATGCCTCCACACCGGCCAAAGCCCCGCTCACGGCACAGCCACACACTTTCTCGAAAAAATCCTGCGGCGCACAGCCCGAACAATGCGCCACCGTCGAACTGAAATATTTTGAGTTCGCGGGCGGCGAGGCGGCGGTCGCAACGGCGGTCAACGATTCCATCCGCCATTTCATGCTGGCTTCCGTCGGCGGCAACCACGCCCTGCCGTTCACCACCGCACTCGATTCGGCGGCTGCCGAGTTCGCAAAAGGCTACTTCGAGGGCGGCAGCATCATACCCGTGTTCATCGAGACAAACACGACGGTACTCCTCCAAAACAGCAAAATCCTCAGCCTCGCCCTTTCTGAATACTCTTACCAAGGCGGCGCACACTCCAACTCGGCCCTAATCCTGTACACTTTCGACCTGTCGAGCGGCAAAGTCGCGGGCATCGCCGACCTCGTGAAAGACACCACGATGTTGCTGCCCCTGCTCGAAGCCGGTTTCCGCAAGGCCAAAGAAATGAAGCCCGGCGAGACGCTTGCCGACTACCTGTATCCCGACCTGAAGTCGTTGCCGTTGCCGCAGTTCGTGTGCGTCGTCCCGGCGGGCCTGCGTTTTTTTTACAATCCATACGAAGTCGGCCCGTATGCCATCGGCTCCACCGACATCACCCTGACTTGGGAGGAACTCGGCAAACTGGCCGACAAAAGCCGCTGGATTGAATAGGGATGAGGCATGAGGCAAGAGATGGTGTGGGTCGCTGGCTTCAACTTCCCGACTGCTCTGCCTTTCCCCCTCTCTTTCAACCCTTTATCATTTCAACTTTTCCACTTCAAAAAAAGAAACGCCATGTCAAAACCGCGCTTTTCCACTTTTCAACTTCGCACTTTTCACCTTGTGCTGGCCCTGTGCCTTTCCGCCTTCGGCCTGCAAAGCCAAAGCCTGACGGGCACCTGGCGCACAGTGGACGACGAGACAGGCGAGGCCAAAAGCCACGTCCAGCTGTACGAATCGGGCGGCAAATACTTCGGCAAAGTGGCCCAGCTGCTCAAATCCTCGCCCGACCGCAAATGCGACAAATGCCCCGGCGAACGGTATATGCAGCCTATTTTGGGCATGATTGTCGTCGAAAACCTCGAAATGCGGGACGGCCACCTCGCGGGCGGGAAAATCCTCGACCCCGAAAAAGGCAAGTGGTACACCTGCAAGATGTGGCTCAAAGAAGGCGACCCGAACGTGCTCGTCGTGCGCGGCTACCTGTTCGGGTTCTACCGGACGCAATATTGGTACCGCGTGTGAGGCCGCCCAGCCGCCCGTTCCTCGAATTATCGGCCCGGCCGCTTTGTATTTGAGGCGTGTTTCTATATTTGCGGACTTTTTTCGGAGGGTGCCTCCGTCGGAAATCCAATCTTTCAAGCATTCAGCGGTTCCCGCCAACGCCCGGAACCCAAAACTCGAAACTTAAAAAAATGCAAGCAAAAGGAGTTGTACGATTCTTCCTCGTCGCGCTGACTGTGGTGTGTTTGTACCAGTACCTGCTCATCGTGCCGACCAGCAACGTGGAGAGCGATGCCTCGAAGTACGCCACCGAGATGGCCGCCAAAGACGGCAAATGGAACACCCATTACAGCCGCTTCCTCGATTCGATGTGCACCGAAAAGGTGTTTTCCATCCCGCTCATCAAAGAGTTCACCTACTGCGAACTGAAAAAAAGCCAGTTGGCGATGGGCCTCGACCTGAAAGGCGGCATGAGCGTGCTCTTGCAGGTTGACCTCAAAGATTTCTTGAAAAGCATGGCGGCCAAAAGCCAAGACCCGGCTTTCCTGAAATCCCTCGATGACGCGAGCGAGGCGCAAAAAACGCAACAGGCCGACTACATCACCCTGTTCAGCAACGCTTGGAAAGCCAACAGCGGTGGCCGCTCGCTGGCCTCCATCTTCGCCCGCAACGAGTCGCTGAAAGGCCGCGTCAACTTCGACACGCCCGACGCAGAGGTGCTCAAAGTCATCCGCGAAGACGCGAACAAGACCGTCTCCGAGACGTACAACCGCCTCAAAACCCGTATTGACAAACTCGGCGTGGTGCAGCCCAACGTCAGCCTCGACGCTGGCCGCGACCTCATCAACGTCGAATTGCCCGGCATTGACAACCCGGAACGCGCCCGCACCATGCTCCAAAAAAGCGCGAAACTGGAATTTTGGGAAACCTACCGCCTCGCCGACGAAGGCATCATGAAAGGCTTCCAAGATGCCGATGCCCGCCTGAAAGCCCTCGCCAGCGGCGACACCACCCAAACCGCGCCCGCGCCCGGCGACACGACCGCCCAAAGCGGCGAAGGCCCGCTGCTCAATGCCAACATGCTCCAGCTCAACGGTGGCGTGCCAAGCGGCGAGACCGCCGTACTCGGCTACGCGGCCAAGAACAAAATCCCGGCCATCAACGCCTACCTCAACCGCCCCGAAATCAAAGCCCTCTTCCCAGCCGAAGCGGTCTTCCTGTGGAGCCAAAAAGGCCAAAAAGCCTTCGAGGGTGGCGATGCCATCGCAGGCAAATACGAACTCTACGCCATCAAAAAACAGCGCGGCCGCGACGAGGCCCCGCTCGACGGCTCGGTCGTGACCAATGCCACCGAACAACCCGACCCGCGCTCCGGCGAGGTCACGGTCAGCCTGCAAATGAACAACGCAGGTGCCCGCAAATGGGCAGAAATGACCACCAAAGCAGCCGCCGAAAAGAACCGCGAAATCGCCATCGTGCTCGATGACGAAGTGGTCAGCGCACCCCGTGTCATCAACCCGATTGAGGGTGGCTCCTCGCAAATCACGGGCAACTTCACCATCGAAGAAGCACAGGATTTGTCCAAAATCTTGGAGGTCGGCAAACTGCCCGCCGGCACGCACATCGTGCAGGAAAGCCAAGTCGGCCCCTCGCTCGGCGCGGACAACATCAGCAAATCGCTGATTACCATGGTTTTGTCGGTCATCATGCTCGGCATTTTCATGATCGCCTACTACGCTCGTGGTGGTGTGGTGGCGGTCATTGCACTCCTCGCCAACCTGTTTTTCATCATCGGTACGCTGGCATCCATCGGCACAGTGCTGACCCTGCCGGGCATCGCCGGTATCGTGCTCACGCTCGCCGCTGCGGTGGACGCATCGGTTATCATTTACGAGCGCATCCGCGAAGAATTGCGGGCAGGCATGGAGACCAACAAGGCCATCGCCACAGGTTTCTCCCGCTCGCTGCCGCCCATCCTCGATGCCAACTTGACCACCTTGCTGACAGCTTTCGTCCTCATGTACTTCGGTCTTGGCCCCATCAAAGGCTTCGGCACGGTGCTTTTGGTCGGTATCATCTGCTCGCTTTTCACGGCAATCTTGGTGGCTCGCCTCATCACCGACTGGATGGTGGAGCGCGGCACCCAGATGACGTACAGCCGCCCGTGGTCGGAAAGCTGGCTCGTCGGCGCGAACTACGACTGGATTGGCAAACGCCGCTACGCCTATATGTTCTCCGGTGCCATCATGCTGATTGGCCTCGTGTCGTTTTTCGTTCGTGGCTTCGAGCTCGGCGTGGACTTCAAAGGCGGTTACTCGTACAACGTCCAGTTCGAGCAGCCCATGGAAATTGACCAACTCCGCAACTCGCTCGGCCAAGTGTTCGGTAGCACGCCCATCGTGAAGGCCGTCAGCACCCAGAACACTTACAACATCACGACCTCCTACCGCATCAACGAGCAAGGCCCGACAGTGGTGGACGATGTGACCGCCAAACTGCACGAAGGGCTGAAAAACGTAGGCGTGACGACCGACCTCGCTTCCTTCAAAAACACGAGCAGCTCGGGCACGCACATCATCTCGTCCAGCCAAGTCGGCCCGACGGTAGCCGACGACATCAGTGCCTCGTCGTTCAAAGCCGGCGCATGGGCCTTGGCCCTCATCTTCCTGTACCTGTTGGTGCGCTTCAGCCGTTGGCAGTTCTCGCTCGGCGCGGTGTTGGCCCTGTTCCACGACGTGCTCATCACGATGACGTTCTTCACCTTGCTGCACGGCATCGTGCCGTTCTCACTCGAAATTGACCAAGCCATCATCGCCTGTATCCTGACGGTCATCGGCTTCTCCGTGAACGACACGGTCATCGTGTATGACCGTATCCGCGAATACATCAAAACCTTCGCAGGCCGCCCGAAAGAAGAGGTGTTCAACAAAGCCATCAACACCACCCTGACCCGTACCATCATCACCTCCGGCACGGTCATCGCGGTCGTCCTGATGCTGTTCCTGTTCGGCGGTTCGGCCATCCGGGGCTTCTCGTTCGGTATCCTCGTCGGGATGATTTTCGGGACATACTCCTCCGTGTTCGTGGCTTCCGCGCTCGTCGTGGATTTGACGAAAGAAAAAATCCTCAGCGGCAAGGAAGAGGTTGCGAAAGAAGCAGCACCCGCTGCGACAACCGATGTCAAGACCAAAAAGGCAATCGTCAAATAAAGGGCGGCGCGATTTCCGCAAACACCCAATAAACAAAAAGCCCGTCCAGATTGCTGGACGGGCTTTTTGTTTATCCCCCTTCGAGCGGGGGAAATTGTTTCGGGCAAGGTTCGTCTCCCCCCTGCTTGTTCAGGCAAAAAAATCGGGCACGACGGGAAAAACCGCCGTGCCCGATAAAAGGCATCGCCTCTCAGTAAAGTTCAGGCCTCTTCGGCAGGCTGATCCTCGGAGACAACATGGAACACCACCGGTGCAGCCACTTCACGGTGGAAGTTGACGGTGGCCGTGTATTTGCCAAGGTCTTTCACTTCTTCCGGCATTTCGACGATACGCTTGTCAATCTCGATGCCGATGTTTTTCAACGCATTGACGATGTGCTGCGCGGTGACGGAGCCGAACAAACGCCCGCTCTCGCCCGCTTTCATCGGGATGCTGATGGTCTGGCCGGCGATTTGTGCAGCATAGCCTTTATAGACCGTGATTTGGGCGGCCTCTTTTTTGGCGGCCACGCGCTTCAAGCCTTCGAGGCTGGCAAGGTTGGGCTTGTTGGCGACGATGCCCAAGCCCTTTGGAATCAGGTAGTTGCGCCCGAAACCGTCCTTCACTTTGACGACCTCGTGCTTTGCCCCCACCTTATCAATATTTTCAAGCAGAATGATATTCATTGCTCAGTGATGAATTGTAAGTGATGAATGATGAGTTTTTTGGGACGGGAAGGAGTAGTAAGTCGTTGTGGGCGTGAACGATGGGAAGAAACACTCACCATCCACCACGCACAACCGCCACTTACTTCATCAAGTCGGCCAAGTACGGCAACATGGCCAAGTGACGGGCGCGTTTGACGGCGGAGGCCACGCGGCGTTGGTATTTCAGGCTGTTGCCCGTGATGCGGCGCGGGAGCAGTTTGCCCTGCTCATTGATGAATTGGAGCAAAAACGCGGGGTCTTTGTAGTCAATGTGCTTGATGCCGAACTTGCGGAAACGGCAATATTTTTTCTGGCGCAGCCCGATTTTCGGGTTGCTGAGGAATTTTACATCTTCTCTGGACGCTGCCATGATATGAAAATTGTGGATTTGAGAATGAATGTGTGGGCCGCGAGGCCCGTGCGTGGTTTTTAAGCGGCATCGAGGTCAACGACCGCCGGGGCAGCGACGCTGCTGGTGTCATTGGCTTTTGCGGCTGCTGCGCGTTTTTTGCCGATGCGGCCGTTGCGCTTGTCGTCGTTGTACTGGATGCCGTACTTGTCGAGGCGGACGGTGAGGAAGCGCAGCAAACGCTCGTTGCGCTTGAGGTTCAGCTCGAACTTGTTGAGGAAATCCGCGCCCTCGGTGGCGAACTCGATGGAGTAGTACACGCCGGAGGAACGCTTGTTGATGGGGTAGGCCAGCTGGCGCAGGCCGATTTCGTCCACGTGCACGATTTGGCAGCCGAAAGTGTTGGCCAGTTCGTTCTGCACATGGGTCGCTGCCGATTTGACTTCATCGCCCGACAGCACTGGATCTACGATGAAGGTGACTTCGTAATGTCTCATTTTCAATTAGTTAGAAAATTTTGAATGACCGCTTCTAAAAAAGCGGCGGCGAAGGTACACAGCCAAACCCGTTTAGACAAAGCAGCTCCAAAATTTCCTTTGGCGGGGCCTCATTCTTTCACCACCCTGCCCCAGCCTTCCAACCCGTCTTTGCCGACGATTCGATAAAAATACACGCCCGCTGCCAGCCGCCCGGCCTCGATTTCAACGCTCGCCCCGGCGGATTCGGCAGCCAAAACCCGTGCCCCGCCCGCCCGGAAAACTTCGATTGAAACCTCGCCCCCGTCGCCCGGCGAACGGCGGAAAACCAATCGGTCGCCGAACGGATTGGGCGTGGCCTGCCAGCTATTCGGCACATTTTCGGGCGAAAAAATCGCGGTCGAAATGCCACAGGCTGCCGTACTCTGGCCGTTGATTTTTGCGTCGGAGAGGCAGTTGAGGTAGCACTCCAAATTAGTGTAACCCGCTGTGCCTGTGATGCTTGTGGAAAGTTGTGTACCGTTGTGGTCGGGCACGTTCGGGTTCAGGCCGTGCGCTGTTTCCCAGTAATTGGGCATCCCGTCGGAATCCGAATCGGCGGGCGCAACGGGCGGGTTGTTCGCGTTAAAATCCAAGCGGAAAGCCTCGGTCGTCGTAGCATTTTCGAGTGCGGCGATGGGCTGCGGGTCAACCGTCCCCGCCGCGACCCATTTCATCAGTCGCCTATCCATCGAATCGCGCGGAAACGCCCCGGCGTTCGCGGCCATGTACGCCCGCATTTGGTCGGCAGGCTGATAAGTGATGTTTGGGAACGGGTGCCGAGCCGTCAGCTTTTGGGCTGTGCCGAGGTTGGTGTTCGGGTTGTTGCCCGCTTGGCAAAAGTCGTTGCAGCAGTTGAACAATTGATAATCAGCGAATTGCGGGTACAAATTCATCTGGTTGCCGGAGACGAACAGATTGTTTTGGGCGTATTCCAACACGCTGGCCGGCCCCATCGCCTCGCAATAATTGGCGCGGCCAAAGGCGTAGTTGTTGACGTAATTCAGGTTCAGGAAAAACTTGTTGTCCGTCGTGCTGGGGTCAATGTTCGGCCCGTACCAGAAGGTCGTGTTGATGTCCCAAAGCAGGTTGTTCGAGACCTCGATGTTGAGTTTTGCGGCGGCCCCGTGCGGCGATTCGCAGATGATTTCCGGGAAACGCCCGCCGATGCGGTTCCAAATGTTGTGGTGGATAGAGAGGTTTTGCTGCGGCAAATCGGGTTCGGAATAATTGATGAGCATCCCGCCGAGCAGGTAGTGGCCGCCGACGGTCTCCGCCAATTGGCAGTTTTGGATGGTGATGTCGCGGCTGCGCGAGATTTGCACGGATTCGTCGCGGGCATTGGCGAACGAGCAATGGTCAACGATGCAGTTTTGCGCGCCTTCGAGCCGCAGCGCGTCGTCCAAAACCCAGCCGCCGCCGGGCACGAGGTCGGGGTCGAACGGGCGCGAGCGCAGGTGCCGCACGATGATGTTCGCGCCCGTGCCTTCGGGTTCGTAAAACTCGTCCACAATGAGGCCGCGCACCGTGATGCCGCCCGGCGAAGTCTGCCCGGCGATGGTCACGTCGCCCTCACGCACCTCGGCAGCGCACGGAATCACACCGCTGACTTTGAACAAAACGTACCGCGCGCCGGGCTGTTCCAGTGCCCAATTCAGTGAGCCGGGGCCGCTGCAATTGAGGTTCGTGACGTACACCACTTGCCCGCCGCGACCGCCCGAAGCCGCTGCGCCGAAACCTTCCGCACCGGGAAAAGCGGGCGTTTGGGCCGTGATTTTGAGTGAAAAGAGGAGGGCAAACAGGAAGATGCAAAGCGTTCTCATCGTGTGCGGATGTGTGTTGGATGACTGGTTTTCGGCCACAAAACTGTGCCAGACCGCCCCCGCCCGGCTTGGAAAGGCGCGACGAAAAGCGGGAAAAACGCGACCGCTACCACACTTTTTTCCAATGCCCAATGCCGCATCATCAAAGTTCCCATTCTGGTAACTTTGCATAGTTTTGTGCTGCCATGAGAATCATCGCCAGACGAACCCTCCGAGAATTTTGGGAACAGCACCCCGAAAGCGAACAGCCTTTGAAGGCGTGGTTCGATGAGGCTGCGAAATCGTCTTGGCGGTCATTTTGGGATGTCAAAGCCATGTTCCCAAGAGCCAGCGCGGTTGGAAACGACCGCATTGTTTTTCGGATAAAGGGCAATGACTATCGGCTCATCGTGAAAATCAACTACGAATTCGAGACCATTTTCATCAAGTTCGTTGGCACGCACGCAGCGTATGACAAAGTTGACGCAGCGACCGTAAACGACTACTAATCAGCGCAATATGCTCAACATCAAGGTAATCAAAACCGAACCAGAATACGAGGCCGCCCTCCGAGCGATTGACCAAATCTTCGGTGCCAAGCCCGGCACGCCCGACGGCGACCGCTTCGAACTGCTGTCCGTTTTGATTGATTTGTACGAACAGAAACACCATCCCATCTCGGCACCCGACCCAATCGAGGCCATCAAATTCAGGATGGACCAGATGGGCATGACTGTCAGTGATTTGGGCGCGGTGCTCGGTTACAAAAGCCGTGCCTCCGAAATCCTTAGCCGAAAGCGCAAACTCACACTTCCCATGATGCGACGGCTGCACGAAAAAATGGGAATCCCGGCAGACATCCTGTTGCAAGCCCATTGAAAAACGCCCGCCCCACGAGCCATGTGGAACGGGCGTTCGTGCGTTTTGTCGGCGCGGAAAATCATGGTTCGAGGCTCTCCAGCCCGCCGTTTTCTGAAACCTGCGCGTATTTTTGTGGAAAATCCAAGTCAATGGAACAGATAATCGTCCAGCTCAAAGACGAAACCAAGCGGGCGTTCCTGCTCGAATTGCTCGGCTCACTCAATTTTGTCGAAATCGTTTCCGCAAATGGGAACGGCCACACCTCTGCCCGCGCCAACGGAAAGCCAGCCGCCGCCAAAAAGCGTGTGCTTTCGCCCCGAAAACGCGAAATCGTCGAGGGCATCAAAGAAGCCCTGCGCGAAGTGGAATTGTATCAACAGGGGAAAACCAAACTTCAAACAGCGCGGGAAATGCTGGAAGAACTCAAAACCGAACTCCAAGCCCAATGACCAACGTAGTTTCTACGGCGCATTTCAAGCGAAATGCCAAAAAACTCATCCGCAAATACCCATCCCTTGTCCACGAAATCGAAAGGCTCATTGACCTGCTCGAAAAAGAGCCACTGCAGGGTATTTCGCTTGGCAAAGACTGCTACAAAATCCGCCTCGCCATCGCCTCCAAAGGCCGAGGCAAAAGCGGCGGTGGGCGCGTCGTCACCTGCGTCAAAATCGAAAATGACGTGGTGCATTTGCTCACCATTTATGACAAGGCCGAGAAGGAAGACCTCGAGCCAAACGAACTCGACGGAATTTTGAGAGATGAAGACCTGTTGCCCGAGAACTGAAAAACGCCCGTGCCGCAACATCGCAGCACGGGCGTTTCGATTCAAAAATACCAGCACCAAACTTTACCCGCCCACCCTATTCTGCTCGGCTTCGATGCTCGTCTGGCGTTTGCGGGTCTTCACGTTTTGGTTTCCGAAGAGGTAACTCAAGCTGATGCTGCCCCGGCGGCTGTCCCAGCGGCCTCCGCCGTAGGATTCCAGCCCGTCAAATTTGGACACGCCATCCCAACCCGTTTCGTAAAAAAGGTCGCTCGCGCTGAGGCGCACGTTCAGGCGGTTCTGGAAAAACTTGCGTTGCAAGCCCAAATCGAGGCTCCAACTGGATTCGTACACGAACACGCCGCCCCAAATGCCGGGGCCACCGTAGTAGCCCGAAACCTCGCCCTTGAACCCGAACGGCAAGTCGAAAGTCTGTTGTTGGTAAATGCTGTAAGTGAACGCCTGCAAATCCACCACCGCGCCGTCGCCGTAGTCAGCTTGGTTGTCGAGGTGCGACGCGCTGAGGTTGAAGTACGCGCTCCATTTTTTCGTCACCTGCACGGGCGCGCTGGCATTGAAACTGATGATAGTCTGGCTCGCCAAATTGTCCCAAGTGATGAAGCCGGCGCGCGGGTCCACATCGTCGGGTGCGATGAGGCGCGTGATTTGGTCGGTCGTGCGGCTGTAGCCCAGCTTGAAATTGTACTGATAAGCCAGCGTGTAGCCCAGCTCCACGTTGTTCACGATTTCGGGGCGCAGGAACGGGTTGCCTTTTTCGTATGAAAGTTCGCTCAGGCGGCTGTTGAACGGGTTGAGCACGTTGTAATCCGGGCGGTTGATGCGCCGTCCGGCATTGAGCGAGATGGAATTTTGCTGCGAAAGTTGGTAGGTCAGGCCCACATTTGGGAACCAGCTGAGGTAGTCCAGCACGACGGGCGGCTCCTGCAATTCAGGCACAAAAGCCCGCAAATCGCCCGTCGCGTCCGTCTTTTCGGCCCGCAGGCCGACAGAGGTGCTCCATTTTTTGCCGAACGAGCGGGCAAAATTGACATAGCCGGCATAGACCTTTTCGTCGTAGTTGAACTGGTTGGAAAACGTGTCGTTGCGCGTGACCACCTCGTTCACCTCGTCGAAAAACAGGAAAGTGTTGTCCGAATTGACGCGGCTCAACTTGGTGCCGAGGCTCAGCGTACCGCCCCAAAGTTTGTCCTCGAAATCGGCCTGAAACGTGTAAATGTCAATGTCGGTCGGCGTGTCGAAACGGTTGATGACCTCCGTGAGCAGGGTCTGCTCGGAGGCATCGTAGTAGCGGTTGGGCTGGTAGCGTTTCGTGTCGTTGTGGTAGTTGCCGTAATCCAAATCCACGTTGAACACGCGGCCTTTCGGGTTTTCAAAACGGTAGTTCAGGTTGTAGGTCTGTTGCGAGCGCGGGTTGTCGGCGGTGTTGTGGGCCACCAAAATGCTGTCAATCTGCTCCGGGCGCGTCTGTTGCGCGAGGGTGATGCGGTTGAAGCTCGTGCGGTCGGCGAGGTTCCGTCCGCCGCTCGCCAAGAAGCCGAACGTGTGGTTTTTGGACTGGAAAAAATCCGCGCCGAGGCGGTAGTTGTAGCTCTCGAACTGGCTTTTGTCGCGGTTGATTTCGTGCTGGACGATGCCGTTCTGGTAGCTCTCAAAGTGCATATCGTTGAATCGCTCGCCGGCGAAAGCATTCGCCGAGCCGAACACGTTGAGCCGCTTGTTGCGGTAGTTGCCATTGCCGCCCACGTTGCCGGTGGCATAGCGGCCCTGACTGTAAGTGGCGTTCAAGGCACCGTTCGCGCCGAGGTTTTTGTCGCGTTTCAGGCGGATGTCAATGATGCCGGCGTTGCCTTCGGCTTCGTATTTCGCGCCGGGGTTCGTGACGATTTCGATGCGGTCAATCTGCTCGGCGGGCAGGCTTTGGAGGTAGTTCGTGAGGTCTTGCCCGGCGAGCGGGAGGCGTTTGCCGTCCACATACACGAGCACACCGGAGCGGCCTAACACACTGATATTGTCGTTGTTATCCACCGTGACGCTGGGTGCTTTTCGGAGCAGTGCGATACCGTCGGAGCCTGTGCTGTTGATGGTGCCGGTCACGTTGAACACCACTTTATCGGGGCGGACTTCCACGAGCGGGCGGCTGGCAGTGATGGTGGCTTCGGCGATTTCGAGGGCTTTGGCTTCGAAGCCCAGCACGCCCAAGTCCAGCAGTTGGCCGTCGGCAAGGGCGAAGTCGGGCTTTTTCAGCTCCTCAAAGCCGAGGAACGTGGCCTTCAAAAAATAGCGGCCAGCCCGCAGGCCTTTCAGGTCGAAGATGCCCGCGTCGTTGCTCGCGCCGGCCTTGGCGAGGCTGCTGTCGGCGGCATTGAAAAGGGCGACATTGGCGTAACCGATGGCCTCGCCGCCGGGTGCCTGCAATTGGCCGCGCACGGACGCGCCTTGTGCGAACATGGAAAAATGGAATGCCAACAAAGGCAGGATGATGAAAGTCTTCATAGCAATAGTACAGGATAGTTGTATGAGAAATCGGACGCGGCAAATTTTGGCCGGGCAGGGCTGCGGGCGTTGAATTATTCTACCAACACACGCCCGCGACGGGCAGACAAACACGCGCCCCTGCGCTTTGGTTCCAGACAAAAACCGCCCGCGCAGCGGCGGGCGCGGCGCGGGCGGGCAATGCGATTGAAAGTAGTTTCCCTGACGAGGCTGGATGGCTCAGCACATATTTTCTGGGATGAACTTCTCCAAATTTTCCGGGTACTCCTTGCGGTACTCGTATTTGAGCAGGTCGTAAGTGGTCACGATGCCCACCAGTTCGTGCTCGTCGTTGACGATGGGGATGGCGTGGAAAAGGTGTTCCATCAGCACTTCCGCCGCCGCGCCGAGGTGTTGGTCGGGTTCGAGGGTGGCAATGTGCGTGGTCATCACGTCGCGGCATTTCATGGAGCCGTACTCGTCGGCGGATTTGCCGAGTTTGAACAAGTCCCAAGAGGTGACGAGACCGACCAATTTTTTGCCCTCCACGATGGGCAGGTGATGGATGCGTTTGCCCAACAGGATTTTGCGAGCCTCTGCCAGTGTGTCGTCCGGCGAGAGCGTGATTACGTTTGAGGTCATCACTGCTTGTACATATTCGTTCATCATAGGCCAGAAAAATTTATTTTGATTTTAGCTTTGTCATAGTCGGCTTCGCCCGCCCAATGTAATGGCAAGGCAAGGCGGCTTCCAAATTTTGGAGCGTTAAAGCTGATTGGTTGGTGATTTGGTGATTTGGTGATTTGGTGATGCGGATTCAAATCACCGAATCACCAAATCACCAAATCACCAACCAACCAAATCACCCGCCCCGCCCCAGTTCCTGCGCCCGTGCGAGCGCGGCCCCGGCCCCGGCCACGATGTCGGCGTGGAGCGTGGTTTCGCGGAAGACGCGGAGCGCGGCCTCGGTGGTGCCGCCTTTGCTGGCCACCTTCGAAATCCACTCGTCGCAGCTCAAATTGGCCTTGTTGTAGAGGTCGCTCGCGCCCGCAAACGTCTGGGAGACAAGCAGTTCCGCTTCCGAAGCGGAGAAACCCATTTGCCGCGCCGCGTCCATCATGGCGTTCATGAAAAAGAAAACGTAGGCCGGGCCGGAGCCGGAGATGGCCGTCGTCGCGTCAATCATGTCCTCGCGTTCGAGGTAGAGGGTTTTGCCGGTGGTGTTCAGCAGGTTTTGCACCATGACGAGTTCGATGCGCGTCACCGCGTCGGTCGAGGTAAAGGCCGTGACGCCCGCGCCGATTTGCGCCGGGAGGTTCGGCATGGCGCGGATGATTTTCGACGCACCCAAAGCCCGGCCGATGGCCTCCATCCGCACACCAGCCATGATGCTCAAAAACACTTGACCCGGCTCCACGAGCTCGCGGATTTCGTCGAAAAGCCGCGCCGAATCTTGCGGTTTGACGGCCAAAATCAGCAAGTCCGCATCGCGGACGCACAGGCGCGGGTCGCTGAAAAAACGCCCGTCGTGGTGCTGGCTGAGGTGGTTGGCTTTGTCGTAGGTGCGGCAAAGCACCATGAGTTGGTCGGAGGTGACGATGCGGCTGCGGAGGAAGCTCTGGGCGTATGTCATGCCCATGTTGCCGCCGCCGAGGATGAGGATTTTCATGGTATCTGAAATTAGAGGAATTTGAATCCGTGAAATTGCGAGCGCGAGAAACAAGGAATTTCGGGTTTTCCAGCGGCGAATTTCCCGTTTCCCAATTTTCAATTTTTAACCTTTGGGCAAAAATCCGGCTTGCCCGCCGCAATTTTCCCACGCCATGAAAAAAACATCCTTGCTTTTTGCCATGCTCGCCAGCAGCCTCTTTGCCTGTAAAAACTCCTCGGTCGCCGACAAAAGTGCTGCCGCGCCCGAACGCCCGGCCTACGCGCTGGTCATTCACGGCGGGGCAGGCACCTTGGGCCGCGCAGAAATGACCCCAGAAAAAGAGGCCCGGTACAAAAGTGCCCTCGATTCCGCGCTCACCGTCGGCGAAAACGTCCTGAGAAACGGCGGCTCCGCGCTCGATGCGGTGGAACAGACGGTGGCTTGGCTGGAAGATTGCCCGCTGTTCAACGCCGGGCGCGGCGCGGTTTTCACGCACGAAGGCCGCAACGAATTGGACGCGAGCGTCATGGACGGCCAAACCCAAAAAGCCGGCGCGGTCGGGGGCGTGACGACCGTCAAAAACCCCATCCGGCTCGCCCGCGCGGTCATGGAAAAATCGCCGCACGTCTTCCTCACCGGACGCGGCGCGGAGCAATTTGCCAGCGAAAACGGCCTCGAAACCGCGCCGCCCAGCTGGTTTTTCACCCAAGAACGCTGGGAGGGCCTGCAAAAAATCCTCGCCGAGGAAAAGGCCAAAGACACCAAAACCGGCCTGCTCGTGCCCGAAACCGCAAATCCAAAGTCCAAGTTTGGCACCGTCGGCTGCGTGGCATTGGACAAAAACGGCCACCTCGCAGCGGGCACGTCCACCGGCGGCATGACCAACAAACGCTGGAACCGCCTCGGCGACACGCCCGTCGTCGGCGCAGGTACTTATGCCGACGACGCGGTTTGCGGCATTTCCTGCACCGGGCACGGCGAGTTTTTCATCCGCTACGCCGCCGCGCACGACGTTTGGGCGCGTATGTCCTACAAAAACCTGCCGCTCGCCGAGGCCGCCGAACAGGTCATCCAAAACCTCCTGCACAAAGGCGGCGAGGGCGGCCTCATCGCACTCGACCGCATGGGCAACGTCGCCATGCCCTTCAACTGCGAAGGGATGTACCGGGGCTACGCCAAAGCAGGCGGCGAACGCAAAGTGTTGATATTCAAAGAGTAAGATGCCAGATTTTGAGATATCAGATGCCAGACGATGCGCCGTACATGCTCTGGCATCTGGCATCTCAAAATCTGAAATCTCAAGATACTCATCCGTACATTCAAAACTAACACACATGAAAAAGCACCCATCCTCCACCGTGTTGAACAGCCTGTTGTGGCTGTTCCTCGCCCTGCCGTTGACGCTCTCGGCCTCGGCCCAACATTCGGCAGAAGAAATCGGCATCGCCACTTATTACGGCGACAAACTGCACGGCCGCAAAACCGCCAGCGGCGAACTGTACGACAAAAACCAGCTCACCTGCGCCCACCGGACGCTCAAATTCGGCACGAAAGTCCGCGTGACGCGCATGGACAACGGCAAATCCATCATCGTGCGGGTCAACGACCGGGGGCCGTTCGTCAAAGGCTACATCGTTGACCTGTCGCGCAAGGCCGCCACCGAGATTGACATGATAAAGGAAGGCATCGTAAAAGTGAAAATTGAGGTTGTCACCGACGAGGCCGCGCCCGAAAAAGCCCCCGAAACCGTCGCCGAAACGCGCACCGCCACCCCCAAAACCGACGAAAAAGCCACGCCCGAAAAGGCACCAGCATCCGAAAAAACCGCCCCTGCAACGCCCGAAGCCCAGACCGTCACGGGCAAAAGCTTCAAAAGTTTTGACCTATATAGTATTGACGTGAAACGCCCCGCCCGCAAGGGTTACGCCGTGCAAATCGCCGTCATCAGCAATTTCGAGAACATCTTTGCGGAGATTGCCAAGTTGCAGGAGACGTGGCCCGGCAAGGTCATGGTCAGCCTCGAACCGCCGCGCAGCGAGGACGGGGCGCAACTTTACAAGCTGCTTGTCGGGCCGTTCCCGGACAAAAAGACCGCCGAGAAAAACCAACGCACCGCCGCCAAAAAAGGCCACAAAAGCTGTTTCGTGGTCAATCTTTCGGGCAGCGACAAATGAGTTTATCGTTGATTTTCAATTGTTTGCAAATTTTATGAGCGTGCAAATGATGCCGCGCCGTTGGCTGTTCTTGGCTATTTTCATTGCGTTTGCCGGGCTGTTTGCCGGAGGCTGTCATCGGAAAGCCGTGCCCGAAGCCCCGCCACTACCCGCACCACCGACGGCAACCGAGCCTGCGCCGGGCCGGGTGCCGCCGCCCGTGTACCTCGTGGCAAGCTTGGAAAAAACAGGATGTTACGGGAATTGCCCCGTGTTCGAGGCGCAAGTATTTTCGGATGGCACGGCCACCTATTTCGGCGCGAAACACGCGCCGCGCACGGGACATTTCACGGCAAAAGTGCGCCCCGCGCTTGCCCTTGAGTTGATGAAACGCGCCGAGGTCGCAGGCTTTTTTGGCCTCGAAAGCCATTACCCAACTTCCGGTCGCCGCGTCGCCGATTTCCCGACGACCATCATATATATGCGTAGCGGCCAAAAAGAACGGCGCATCGAAGACAACTTCGATGCGCCGCTGCACTTGCAGGAATTCGAGCAATACTTTGCCGAGTGGCTCGAAAAATTGGACTGGAAAACGGTGGAATAATGTGCTGATCCGACAATGGAATGATTGGCTAATGTCTTGAACAACAACCGATTAGCCAATATCTCATTATCCGATTAGCATACTGAACCTCATGCCGAGAAGGAAGTACCGCAGCCGCAGGTGTTCTTCGCGTTCGGGTTGTTGAACGTGAAGCCCCGGTTGGCGAGCCCCTGCACGAAGTCAACCTCCATGCCGAGCAGGTAAATAGCGTGGGCCTTGTTCATTACTACTTTCAGGCCCTCGATTTCAAAAAGGTCGTCGTTGGGCTGTCGCTCATCAAAGCCGAGGACGTAAGTGAAACCGGAGCAACCGCCGCCTTTCACACCCACCCGAAGGCAATAATCGCCGGGGATGTTTTCTTGCTGACGGATTGTATTGAGTTGAGCCACAGCGCCTTGTGTCAGAGAGACAGGCGCAGAGGTGGCGATCGGAGCGGCATCAAGCATCGTAGTCATATTGAATTTCGGATTCGAATATTTTACAAAGGATTCTTTCGGAGCAGCGGCATCGCTGCTGGGCGGCAAAAATACGCACACAAAACCACAGCCCGCCCTTGTTGTTCGGGGTGCGTTTTTACTTTTGCAGCCCTTTTTTCAAAAAGCCCGCCGCTGCCCTCTTTTTCGGGCAATCCTGCCGGAAAAACACCATTTCAACGCATCGCCAAACCGCCCACAGCATGGAAACTTTTCTCGAAATACTGAAATACACCCTGCCCAGCCTTGTAGTTTTCGCTGCTGCGTATTTTTTGCTCAAAGAGTTCCTCGACGACAAACAGCGCAGCAACCTGGCCTCGAAGAAGTTGGAAGCACAAAAAATCACCCTCCCGCTCCGCCTGCAAGCCTATGAGCGGTTCGCGCTTTTCTGCGACCGCGTGGCACTGCCCAACCTGATGCTCCGCATTCAATCGCCCGGAATGACCGTCCGCGACCTGCACGCCGCGCTGCTCGTCAGCATCCGGCAGGAATTTGAGCACAATGTGGCACAGCAGATTTATGTCTCCTCGACGCTTTGGCAAATCATCAGCCTCGCTGTGGACGAGACGCTCTCCGTTGTTTCGCGTTCCGCAAACGGACTTGAACCAACCGCCGATGCCGAGCAACTCACCGACGCGCTCTTCGCCAACCTGCAAACGCAAGGCTCGCCAACCCCGCTCGAAAAGGCACTCGCGGCAATCCGCACAGAGGCGGCCTCTATGTTTTGAGGCGTTCAAATCACACATTTCACAGAACTGAATACCCCTGCCAGACAACGCGCATAAGCCGTGTTGAGCGGTGTCGCCCCACCTTTCCCAACATTATAAATACGTTTTTCGTCGGCTTTCAAAGCTGTCAATTTCAGCGAGTTAGCCCAAGATAGAGCGGAGCATTTATACGCAAAACCAAGATTCAAAAACAGACAATCCGTGACACCAAAAACGACACAAAAGCACCCTTCGCCGCCCCTCAAAAACCTCACCCTTAAGGCCTAAATCTTGATGCTTGGTCGCCTCTTAAAATTTTCGTCCACATCGGCTCTTTTTAAAGGCAGGCAAATTGCCGAAATCCGAATTTTTAGTTTTTTTCAAAATAAAATTTAATCTTTTTGCAAAAAACTCAAAATTATAGACTGCTAAAAACAAATAATTCATGCACACGCTTGAATCGGCACACTTCTTGCAAATCATGGAACGCGAGCAAAACGAGCACATTTTCAGCCAAAATCCAGAGAATAAAGCAGCAATACATTGTTGATTTCGCTAAACCGAAATCCGGGATTTTTTTTCCCAAAAAGTTGACCTGTTTTGTTCTTTTATCTGCCGAATGTGCCCACCTTTGTCGCCCTGTCTCGATTTAATTTTCTGTCAAAGTAAGCCGGAATTTCTGTCTCGTACTTTTCCAATTACGCACTATTAAACACGCCAGATTGGTATGACTAAGGATTGCCAAATGGTATGGGACGGCTGTCTCCGTACCATCCGAAAAAACGTCAGCCCACAGAGTTACAAAACTTGGTTTGAGCCTATCCGCCCCGTCCGGCTGGATAGCAATAGCCTGATTATTCAGGTACCGAACAAGTTTTTCTATGAGTGGCTCGAAGAGCACTACGTCCAGTTGCTCAAACTCAGCATCCGGCAGGAGCTGGGCGAGCGGGCACGTTTGGAATATCAGATTTTGGTCAACGGCCAAAACCAACCCAACGCGGTCAGCTCCACCGACGCACGGCTCAACGCCATGCCCTCGGCCACCAAAGATGACGAACCCGCCCCCGGTGCGTTCGACGCGGGCATGATTAAAAATCCCTTTGTCATACCCGGTATCCGCAAAATCAAAGTTGACCCGCAGCTCAACACTAACTACACGTTCGACAACTTCATCGAAGGCGACTGCAACCGCCTCGCCCGCAACGCAGGCATGGCCATCGCCAAACGCCCCGGCAGCACTGCCTTCAACCCGCTCGTCATCTTCGGCGACGTGGGCCTCGGCAAGACCCACTTGGCGCAGGCCATCGGTAACGAGGTGCTCCGCAATTTTGAGCACAAGGCCGTCCTGTACGTCTCGGCCGAAAAATTTACGAACCAAATCATCCAATCCATCAAGAACAACGCCGTCAACGATTTCGTCAATTTCTACCAGATGATTGACGTGCTCATCATTGACGACATTCAGTTTTTGAGCGGCAAACAGAAAACGCAGGAGATTTTCTTCCACATTTTCAACCAGTTGCACCAAAGCGGCAAGCAAATCATCCTGACCAGCGACCGGCCACCGAAAGATTTGGAAGGCATCGAAGACCGCCTCATCAGCCGTTTCAAGTGGGGCCTCAGCGCGGACTTGCAAGCCCCCGACCTCGAAACGCGCATGGCCATCCTCGGCGCGAAGATGGAAAACGAGGGCATCGAAATCCCCACGAACGTCCTCGAATTCATCTGCTACAACATCAAAAACAACATCCGCGAACTCGAAGGCGTGATGGTCTCGCTGCTCGCCCAGAGCATGCTCAACCGCCGCGACATTGACGTTGACCTCGCCAAAGAGGTCATCCGAAACTTCGTGACCACCATCAACAAGGAAATCACCGTCGAATTCATCCAACAGCTCGTCGCCGAGCACTTCAACGTCCCCGTCGAGCGGCTGCACCACGAGACACGCAAACGCAACGTCGTGATTGCCAGACAGTTGTCCATGTACCTCGCCAAGAAATTGACGAACAAATCCCTCAAAGGCATTGGCGAAAACTTCGGCGGGCGCGACCACAGCACGGTCATCTACTCCTGCAAAGCCGTCCAAGACATGATGGACACAGACATGATTTTCAAGGACACGGTGGCCGAATTGGAGAAAAAACTCCGGCTCAGCTTGCAGCAAGCGTGAAAAAGAGAAATTGGGAAATTTGACAAAGCCAAACTCAAGCCGGAGAGCCGGGTGCGACTTGAACTCGCCCGGCTCTCCTACTTTTGCCCGGTTTTCAATTTCTCTTTTCACGTTTCCCAATTTCTGTCCGATGCCCTCTTTTCCCGTCCTGTTCGCCGCGATTTTGCTGGCCACCAACCTTGCCTCTGCACAGTCGGCATTTGAAAAATCCGTCAACCACACCAGCCAAACCGAGCAAGGCACCAGCCTCACAGTGCTGCCCGACGGAAAAATCGCGCTCGCGGGCAACATCGCGCAAAGCACTGACGCACAGGATGTTGGCCTCACTTTGTTGACCGAATCCGGCGACCTCATCTGGTCAAAAAAGTACGGCGGCACAACATTCGAACGCGCCCTCGCCCTCGAACTGGCCGCCGACGGCAACCTCCTGCTCATGTTCAGCGAAGCCCCCAATGGCGTGGCCTTCCCCACGACGACCGTCCTCGTGAAAATCTCGCCCGTCAGCGGCACCGTCATCTGGGCCGTCAAAATCGGCACGGCCAGTTTGCAGCACATTTTGCCCACACCGAACGGCTACCTGCTCACTGGCAGCCGACAATCCGGGCTGGCCGGGAACCCCGCGTTGGCAATGGAAATCAACGAATCGGGCAGCGTCATTTGGCAACAAACCTTTGTCAATCAGGCAGTTGCGGAAGGCGCATGGCGAGACGGGCTGGACTTTTCGCACATCGTAGGCTTCTTCATCGGCACGGGCGTGTCGGACGGTTTTTTGGCAAAGCTCGCCCCGTCGGGGCAAGTGCTTTGGGTGAAAGCCTTGAAAACGGGCGGCCAAGACCAGTTGCGCTTCGTCGTTCCTGCGGGCCAAGACCGCCTGCTCGTGGCCGGGCAGACCGACGGTTTTTCGTCTTTTTATGAAGTCTGGGTGAGCCAATTCGACCTCGACGGCGACTTGAAATGGTCAAAAACATACAGCGTCCCGGATACCGATTTTGCTCTGTACGATATGCTTTCGCTGCCCGGCGGCGGGGCCTTGCTGTCGTTCGGCCCCTTTGGCCCGGCAGGCTCCGGTGTGGCTAAACTGCTGAAAATCAACGCCTCCGGCGACATTCTTTGGGCAAAGGACTACCCCGGCACGTTGCCCGGCGGCAACAGCATTGACCAAATCCGGGCGCACCCCGACGGCGGTTTCGTGGCGACCGGACTGACGTTGGCCAACTCGCAGTCCGATTTTCGCCTGCTGAAATTGGATGCCGACGGGCAAATCCCCGATTGTTGCGCCACCGACGTGGACATCACGGCAAAAGACGTGGCACCCACGCTCGAAAACCTGCCCACCAATGCCGCCCAACCCGGCTTCGCCTCCGTGCCGACCGCCGTGCCAAGCGAAGACCTCACGCCCATTTTAAGCACACTTTGCCAGCCCGCCAACCTCGATTTCGTGGTCAGCAGCGATACGCTTTGCCCCGGCGAGTGCCTCGAAATCACATTTGCCAGTCCCACGCCGGGCGTGGATTACAGCTGGAAATTCCAGAACGGCACGCCTGCGAGCAGCGAGGACACCCGCCCCGCCGGGAAAATCTGTTTCCCGACCGAAGGCTTCGTCACGCTCACCGCGAAGGTCGGCCTGTGCAGCCGCGATAAATCCTTGAAAATCAACTTGAACCGACTCGGCGAGGCATTCCCGACGGCCTTCACCCCGAACGGCGACCAAACCAACGACCGCTTCCGCCCGCTCCTCAACGGCTGCCCAGTGGAGGATTATCGCCTCCAGATTTACTCCCGTTGGGGCGAGTTGGTCTGGGAAAGTTTCGACCCGGCGGAAGGCTGGGACGGCATCACGCTCAATTTTTCCGTCGCGCCATCGGATGTGTACGTTTGGTTGGCGCAGTTCACGGCCTCCGAGGACGGCACGAAAAAGCCGCTGACCAAAACCGGGAACGTCACGCTACTGCGGTGAGCGAGCCGTCAATCCTCGAACACGTCTTTCAAATCCACTTCGAGGCCCGGCACGACGGGCGTGGTCACGATGTCGTCGTCCACGAACGGGCGCAGGCCGATGTACTTGCCCGCCTCGTTCAGTTGAAAAATCTGCACGGCACGCTCTTCGGGATAAACGAGCCAATATTCCCGCACGCCGGCCTCTTCGTACAACTCGAATTTGTCCTTCATCTCCGTCCGGCTGTTTCCCGGCGAGAGGATTTCGATGACGAGGTCGGGCGCGCCGAGGCAGCCGCGTTTGTCCAATTTTTTGGGGTCGCAAATGACGCAGATGTCTGGTTGCACGACGGTGGTCACCTCCTTGTTTTTCAGTTTGCTAAACCGCGTGAGCCGCACATCGAACGGCGCGATGTACACTTTGCATGGGTTTCGCCAGAGCGCGTTGGAAAAAAGGCGGTACAAATTGCCGTTGATGCCCTGATGCACACGACTGGGCGCGGCCATTTTTCGGACGAGGCCGCGCAGCAGTTCCACCCGCTCTTGGAATTTCCAAGTCAGGTAGTCGGCATAAGTGTAGGTGGCTTCGGGGTTCAGCTGGTCAAATGAAGTAATCATACCCTCAAATTTTGGGCGAAAATAAGGCCGCCCACCGGATTGTCCCGCACACCGCCGCCGATGCCCGACGGCCATTTTTAAGCCCCGAAAATCCGGGCGGTTTTGTTGAACTTTGCTCGCAACCAGCGACCAGTCAAATTTCACCAACCATTTTGCGATGAATCTAAAAACACCTTTAACCCTCCTTTTCGCGGCAGTTTTTGCCCAAGCCCTATCCGCCCAAGTTTCCTTCACCAATCGCACCAACTTGTTGAAAACCAACAGCGTCCGCTCCGGCGCAGCAATGGCGGTGGCCGACATGAACGGCGACGGCCTCGACGACATCGTGCGGATGAACCAAACCCACGACCTCCGAATCGAATACCAAACCAGCCCGAACCAGCCCTTCGAGACGCGGTTCGTGGAGCAAATCACGCCTGAAGAAGTGTGGGGCATCGCCGTCGCAGACATGGACAACAATGGATACCCGGACGTGCTTTCTGCTGGCAAATTCAACTCAATCTATTGGTTATACGCCAACGCAACGGGCACAGGCTACCAAAAATGGGGACTGTTCCAACCAAATTTGTCCGGGCAAACGGTCAATTTCGCCGATTTGGACGCAGACGGGCGACTGGACGGTTTCGTCAGCAACAGCCGGGATTTGTCCCGGATTTTCAAAAACACGGGCGGCAGCGCGCAAAGCCTGCAATCGTGGCCATCGCCCATCCCCCTCGCCACCAGCCCAACATCAGACAACTCTGGCGCGAACGCCTCCGTCTGGACGGACGTGGACAACGACTGCGACGTGGATTTGTACCTCGTGCGGCAGCACCCCGACGCGACCGACCCCAGCGACCCGCGCCGCATCAACCAACTTTTTTTGAACAACGGCGACGGCACGTTCACGCAGGACGTGACCAACGCCAGCGGCCTCCGCATCGGGGCGCAAAGCTGGGCAGCGGATTTCGGCGACATTGACAACGACGGCGACATGGACTGTTTCCTGCTCAATTCGGGCGAAAGCAGCCAACTTTTGGAGAACGACGGTGCGGGCCATTTCACGGACATCACCGCCCAAGCCGTGCTGAAAGACAGCATTTTGGGCACGTCTTTGCAGGGCATTTTCCGCGATTTCGACAACAATGGCTGGATTGACATTTTCATTTCCGGCTCGCGGCCCTACCTGTTCCTGAACAACGGCGACAAGACTTTTTCAAAACTCGACAGCCTCCCGACCTGCAACCCCGTGCAAACTTTGGCCATCGGCGACCTCAATTCAGACGGCTATTTGGATTATTACGCGGGCTATCCGCAGGCACCGAACCTGCCGACCACCCAAAACGACGCGATGTTTTTCCACAACGGCGGCAAAAACCACTGGTTCGGCGTGGCTCTGCGCGGCGTGGCCAGTAACCGCAATGGCGTGGGTGCGCGCATCACCGTCCACACAAAAGACGGCATTCAAATCCGCGACGTGCGGGCGGGCGAAGGCTTCGGCATTTCGCACTCGCTGAAAACCTTGTTCGGCCTCGGCAAGCTCACGGCGATTGATTCGGTCACGGTCTGCTGGCCCTCCGGCCAAGTGGACGTGGTGCCCGCGCCGGGCATTGACCAATACGTCACCATCCAAGAAGGCGGCTGTTTGGCGGAGGCCGTCGAATTGGCCGTCTCGGACGTGACCACGTTTTGCAGCGGCGACAGCGTAGTGCTGACCGCGCCGCCGGGCTTCACTTACCAGTGGAACACGGGCGCAACGGGCGAGCAAATCACCGTCAAAGCCTCCGGCAACTACAACGCCACCGTGACCAACGCGGGCGGCTGCACCTCTGTCTCGAACACCGTGCGCGTGGTGGTTGATCCCGACGAAACGCCCACCATCCAAGTCGAGGGCGACTCGGTCATCTGTGCGGGCTTTTCGGTTATCCTTTCCGCCGACAAAGGCACGGCTTGGCAATGGAGCACAGGCTCCACCGAACAGGCGATAAGTGTCTCTGCCGCAGGCAGTTACACGGTGACGGCACAGGGGCTTTGCCAAAAATTCACGTCCGCGCCCGTCCATGTGCGGGTCATCGAACCCGCGCTTCCTGTGGCTGTCGGCGACACGGTTTGGCCAGGCTTCAAGGCCACATTGACCGGGACTGGACAGGAACTGCATTGGTTCGATGCCGAAATCGGGGGCAATAAATTGTACATCGGCAACCCGTTCGTCACGCCGCCGCTGACGCAAACGACCCAATTCTGGGTGGCGAACAACCGCATCGAAGACCAGCAAAACGAGTTCCTCGGCCCGAAAAACCACGCGGGCACGAATGGCCCGGAGAACTTCAACGGCGCGGTGATTTTCGAGGCGTACCGCCCGTTCCGGCTCAAATCCGTGAAGGTGTACAGCATGGCGAACGTGCCGAAAGAGCGCGAAATCGAACTTTTCAACGAGGACGGCGAGGAAATCGCCAAGCGGCAGGTCAGCATCCCGGTCGGCGAATCGCGGGTGACGCTCAATTTCGACGTGCCTGCGGGCGACGATTTCGTGCTGACGACGGGCGAAAACGTGAACATCCAAAACTTCGGCGTGGTCGGGCCGCTGTTGCGCCGCAGCGACGTGGGCATTTCGTACCCCTACGAAATCGAGGATGCCGTCGAAATCCTCGGCTCCAACGCGCCCGCCAACCCGGAGGGGCAGTTTTACTATTTCTACGATTGGGAAATTGATTTCCTCGGCCACTATTGCCTCAGCGACCGTGTGCCCGTGACGGCCCTCGTCGGCACCGACGTGAGCGGCACGGGCAGCCCGTCCGACGCGCCCGCCCGCCTTTTCCTTTCGCCAAACCCGGCTTCGGACGTGGTTTCAGTCTCGGCCAGCGGTTTTGCCGACGGCGATATTTCCCTGAAAATCATGGACTTGCAAGGCCGGACGCTGCGCCAGCAAACCACGTTTTTGCCCGAAAACGGCACGGCGCGGCTCGATTTGATGGGCCTGCCTGCGGGCATTTATTTCGTGGAAATGACGGACGGCGAGCGGGCGGCGCGGGGGAAATTGGTGCGGGAGTGAGCCGCCGCTGCGGCGACACCATCTCCGTGCCCTCCGCCCCTCTGTGAGCCTCTGCGTTACTCGA
>JBKBIC010000020.1:0-36888 GCA_046299435.1 Saprospiraceae bacterium | reverse complement strand
CACCGCGGTGGGCGCGCTGATCCTGGTGATGGCGGTGGTCAGCACCATCGAGCGTCGCCGCAACAAAAATCCTGTCGGATTTTCTACGCTCAGCCCACAGATTTATCTGTGGGAAAATGCCACGACCGACCGTTATTTTTGTTTTCTAAAAATTTCAAAATCTATGGTAGCGACTATCGAACAAGAGGCTCCGACCGCTGTGACGACCGACTTGGCCGCCCGTAAATTCCGGCTCATCGAACACATCATCGGCCTCACCGATGAAGCCGAATTGCTTGAAATCGAAGGCATTGTTTTCGACTTTCCCGAAGCGGACGATGACCTTTCGGAAGAGGAGTTGGCTTTGCTGGACGAACGAATTGCCGAAGCGAAAGCAAATCCAGATGCAGGCATCCCCTTTGAACAGTTTATCCAAAACATGAAAAACAGGCTCCGGCAATGAACTACCCGCATCATTATCTTCCCAAAAGCCCAACGGGATTTTCTGGAAACTCAGGATTTGGTACTTGGAACAATCACTTACTGCTGCGGCAGGATTCACCGAAGTTTTTGACCACATTGTATCGAAAATTGCCGAGGCACCGCACCGTTTCTCCCCGCTTCCGAAAGTTGATGGCCGCAAAGCCAAACTCAAAAACTACCCTTACCACATCTATTTTTACGTCAATTAGGCGTGGAAGCGCATCGAAACCGTCGCTGTCATCCACACCGCCCGCCATGCCCGCATCTGGGAGCGGCGTTTTTGATTTCACCATAAAACCACCTTCCGCGCCAGCACCCGCCCGTTTTCCAGCCTGATTTTCAGGACGTAAACCCCACTCGGCAAACCCGCAGTCGGCACCGCCTCCCCACCCTGTCCGGCGTTTTTTTCATCGAAAAACAATTCGCGCACCGTCGCCCCGCGCCCGTCCACGAGCGTGGCTTGGCTGAATGGCGCATCTATCTGCAATGGCTCCCCTACCCTTGCGGGGTTCGGGAAAACGGCGATTTCTGTCAAATTTTCGGGCAAAACCTCCGGCGCGTCGGAGACATCCGGCACGAAACCGATGGCATCCAAGGCGGGCTGGATTTCGGGGTTCGACATGAATTTTTGCCAAAGCAGCCCGGTGCGGTGGTTTTCAATCATGCCCACAATCGGCCCTTGGTCAATGGCGAGGTACGACGAGGCAAACCAGTTCGCGTCCAAATTGAACGCATCGTAAAAGCCCTGCGGCCCCCAAAGGCGGTCGCCCAGCACCCGGTAAAAATGCCGCAGCGCGGCCATGCTTTCCGCTGGGGTGTACGGCATGGAAGCCAGCGCAGCCGTCGGCGCGATGGTGCCGTTGTCGTTCGTCGGGTACATATCGTGGGCGAGATAGCCCCAGGGGTTGTCGCTGGCCGTCAGGCCCCAGCAGTCGGCGGAGTAGCCGACGTGCTGCTCGGGATTGGCTTTCGAGTAGGCGTTTTGGATGAGCGCGTGGTTGCGGTTGCGGGTGAAATAGTTGCAAAACTGGTCTTTGCGCCCGCGCGGGTCGAAGCCCATGAACGAGTAGTGCGCGAAGAACATCGGCCCGCCGCCGAACGGCCCGCAGTAAATCGGGTAGCCGAAATGCACCGACGGGTTGGTGTAGCCCCCGCCTGCCCAGCCCGTTTGGTACAAGCTCGCGGGCACGGGGTGCGTGGGCGAGGCCGCCGCCAGCAGGTAGCAAATCATGGTCTCGTTGAAGCCGCGCAGCGCGAAATTCATCTGCCAGCCGTAGTTCGGCGACCAATGCCAGTACAGCACGTTGCTGCCGTTGCGCCGAAACCAGTCCCATTCCACATCTTCCCAAAGCCCGGTAATCACGTCGCGGAGCGCGGCCTCCGTCGGGTTGTTTCCCGAAAAATACGCCCGCACGGTCAGCAAGCCCTGCATCAAAAAGGCCGTCTCGACCAAGTCCGCGCCGTCGTCGAATTGGCTGAACGCGACCACGTTGCCGTCCACGCCGTTCATCCAGTGCGGGAACACGCCGTGAAAACGGTCGGCGATTTGCAGGAACGACACGATTTGCAGCAAGCGGTTCACCGCGTCCGTGCGGCTGACCCAACCGCGCTCGGCGGCCACGACGATGGCCATCAGCCCAAAGCCCGTGCCGCCCGTCGTCACGGTGTTGCCCGATGTGTTGCGCTCGCGGGCCATGCCGCTGACGGGGTGCGCCCCTTCCCAGAAATAGCGGAACGTGGCGCGTTGCACCATTTCCATCAATTCGTCGTCGGTCATCGGGAAGGTGGTCGCGGCGACGGGCGCGGAAAAATCGCCCGCTTGGCCGTTCGGGGCCAGCGACCTTATTTTATAGGTGCGGCTGACGGGCACACCCTCGTCGCCCGTCCAGTCGAGGCGGAATTTTTGGCTGCCGCCCGTGATTTTTTCGAGTAGGGAGAACGTCGTGCCGCCGTCTTCCGAACGCCAGATTTCGTAGCCCGACGCGCCGCTGGCGGTTTGCCAAGTGAGTTCGACGTGCCGCTCGAACGGCTGCGCCTCGAACTGGCCCGGCGGCGGCACTTGCCCGATGGCCGCGCCCCAAGCGGCGCAAAAAATCAAGCAGAGGAAAAGGCGTATTTGTCTTGTCATCAGAATTGGGAGGCCGATAGCCCGGATTCGGGCATCGTTTTCAAAAACAGGATAAAATTATCTAAGCAAGCTGCTTTTGCCCGCAAAACACGCCTCACCATGACTACGCCACGTCTGAAAATTTGGTTTTGGGTAGCCAAATCAGTCGTCATTTTACTTTTTCGAGACCGCTTCGAGCAGTTCCGGGAGGTTCAGCCGATTCCGCTCAGGGCTTTGTCCGGGGATGGTGTCGAGCCAGTTCCGGGCTTCTTCCACGAGGTCGGTGATGCGTTTGACGTGCCATTCGAGGTTTTGGCGGCCAAATTCCTCCTCTTTCAGCCGCTGAAATTCTTTGACCAAGTACACTTGGAAGGACGGGCTGAGCCAGTAGCAAAAGTTCAGGGCAATGTCTTTGTGCGCCCAAGTGCCGCCATACCGCCCAGATTTGGAGACGATGCCCACCGCGCCCGTTTCCTCGACCCACCGCTGCGGGGTGAGCAGGTTGCGGTTTTGGAGGTAGTGGTCTCTAAACGTTACCATTTGGTCACGTTTAAAATCGGGGTTGTGGAGCGTTTCCCACGTCTCCAAAAATTCGAGGGTTGACCTGTTTTTCAGCCAGCTGTTGATTTGGAAACGCGGCTCCTCGCTCGATTTTTTGGCAATGTCCGTCAGCGAGATGTAGTCCACGTCGCGCACTTGCTCGACGGAAATGAGCAGGCCCTGCACTTCGATTTTCGTCTTTTTTTCCATGTTGGGTTTCGTTGTTTTTAAAATGCCATGACGAATTCCGTCAGGTTGGTCTCTTCCGGCAAGCCCATTTTTTTGCGGAGCCGGTAGCGTTTGTTCTCCACGCCGCGCACCGAGATGTTGAGCAGCGGCGCGATTTCCTTGCTCGAAAAATTCATTTTCAGGTAGGCGCACAGCCGCAGGTCGCCGGGCGTGAGGTCGGGGAATTGCTGCATCAGGCGTTTGAAAAAATCGTCGTGAACGGCATTGAACGACTGCTCGAACACCGCCCAATCGTGGTCGCCCTCGATGTGCTGGTCAATTTCGCGGATGATTTTTTCGGTGGCCGCCGGGTCGTTTTTCGCAGCCCGGAGCTCGTCGCGGATTTTTTGGAGCATCTCGTTTTTGCGGACAGCCGAGAGCGCGGCGTTCGAGATTTCGCGGTTTTTGTTTTCGATTTCGAGCGAGAGGATTTCGCGCTCGCTTTCGGCGCGTTGGCGGGCGAGCTGGCGTTCGCGCTCGGTTTCCAGCGTTTGCCGCTGCCGGGCCAGCCGCCGCAGGTTGTATTTTTCCAACAAGAACAGGCCTGCCAGCAACAGCCCCGCGTAGCCTGCCCATGCCCAGCCGCGCAGGTACCACGGGGCCGCGATGCGAAAGGCCAGCGCGGTTTCCAAGCCCGTTTGTCGGCTGCGGAGCCGAAACACATAGCGGCCCGGCGGCAGGTTCGAGAACTCTTTTTCGGCGATGGGCTGTTCGTTCGACCACACATCCGAGCCGGGCAAGCCCTCCAACCGCCACGCGAAATGCGGCGTTTGCCCGAAAGTCGCTTCCGCAAACCGGAAAAGCGGGCTGTTTTCGGCGGCTTCCAATTCGAGTATTTCACCGGGATACGGCAGCGGGATTTGGCGGCCTGCTACCCAAGCCGAGCGTACAACGGGCGGGTGCGGCGATTTTGAGGTCAATGTTGCGCCAGAAATTTGCCCATCCAATAAGGCGTAGCCGTTGTCGAGGCAAAAAAGCGAGCGCGTCGAATCCAGCGCGACCACGTTTTCGAAGCCGCGCACCAATGCCACCTCGCCCATTGCCTGGGCTGCGGCCTGTGGCGAACGTCCCGAAAATAGGAACAGCCCTGCGTTGCCGATTGTCCAAAACGAATCGCCCCAACCGGGCAACACGAGCCGTTGGGTAGCGAAAAAACTGTCGCGCTCAAACGCGATTTTGCCGTCGTGCAAGAGCCGGAGGGCCAGCACTCCGGCACCGGAGTTGAGGAAAATTTGCCCGCCGATGTTGACCAAAGTCAGGCGTTGGTCGGTGGGCAAGCCATTGTTGGTTGAAAATTGCTTGGTTTCGACCACTTGCCCGGCGCGGAAATCGAGCCGCAGCCGGAATAGTCCCCGGTTCGGGTGCGCGGCCCAGAGGTAGCCCGCCGAATCGAACGCGATGGAACGCAGCGGCTCCACGAGGCCGTCGGCGCGTTTCCAAAAGACGGGTTCGCCAGCGGCGTTTGCCCGGAAAATCGCCAGCCCGGTGTACGTCGCCTGCACCCAATGGCCGGGCAGGCCGGGCACTTCGAGGATTTGCCAGCCGCCCGTTTGCTCCGAAATCTTGCGGGCGCGGCGGTTTTCGATTAGGAACGAGCCGTCGTTGTGGCCACAAAACAGCCTGCCGTTCAGCACTTTGAGTTCCCAGACTTGGCCTTGCGTGCCTTCGACGAGTTGAAAAGTTGAGTTGGATTGAAAGGTTGAATTGGGTGCGAAATCTTTCACGAAAACGCCTTGGTTCGCACCGATGTACAGTTGGTTTTGGAACAAAGCCGCCGCATAAGTTGCCCCGGTTTTGCCGTCCAAATCGCGGTAAAACCGGAGCGGCGCGTTGAGTTCCAGAAAGTCAATGCCCCGGTCAAGGCCGAGCCAAAGGTTGTGGTCGCGGTCTTCGAGCATGGCCAACACCGTGTTGTTTTGCAGTCCGTTGCGACGGTTAAAGTGCCCGATAAGCCGGTCGTTTTTATCCAAAATATACACGCCGTCGAGGATGGTGCCGAGCGCGAGGCTGCCGTCGGCGAGCCGCAGGGCGCGGTTGAGCTGCACTTTTCGGAAAGTGGCGTTCAGCGGGTGCGGCCACGCCTGCAACTGGCCGTTCCTGAACTGGAAAATACCGTCGTTGGAGGTGCCGACGAGGCAGCCGCCCGCGCCATCGGACACGATGAATTGCACAATTTTCCCGGCCAGTCCCTCCGTGCCGGGCAGCAGCCGGATGTTGTCGTCGGGCATCAACTCGAACAGCCCGCCACCGATGGCTTGGAACAGCAACCGCCCGTCCACCGCCTGCAAAAACATGATGGACGAGGCTGGCCTGATGGTCGTAACCCGCTGATAATCATACTTGTAAATCGTGGAAAACGACTGGGCATAGACGGCGTTGCCGTGCGGCAGGATGTGCCAGATTTCTTCTTTGGCAAGGTTGCCGCCTGCCATTTGGCTGCTCAAATTGCCCTGATAGGCCAGCCCTGACAGATGTATTGACGGCCTGAACAAACCGAACTCCTCAAAACTGCCCGCGTAAATCTCCCCACCCTGCCCAACCGCTACCGCCCGCACCGTCTGCGCCTTTGGAAAGCGGTACCAGTCCGTGCCATCAAATTCAAGCAAACCCTCGTTGTTGCCCGCGTAAATCCAGCCTTCGGGACTTTGCGCGAGCGACCAGTTTTGGTTTTGCGCCCGGTAATCCGACGGCGTGAAATGGCGGATGTGCGGCGTTTCTTGTGCCGAAAGCACGGCAGTAGCCGACTGCGCAAGCACGGGAAGCGCAAGCCGAAGCACGAGCCAAACCGGGTTAGCAGAGGTGAATGGCGACATTTATCCTGCTTTTTTTCGCTCGAAATACTGCCGCACCAGTGTCAGCATGAACTCGCGCATGGTCTGGGCGTGCTCGTCCGATTCCAGCACGACAGCCTCATACAACGGGCGCGGAAAATCCACCGACACGCGCACCACGTCGCGTTTGCGGCGCTCGAGCGGAGCGGGCGGCGGGGCGGCCACCGTCGCCGGAGCAGCGGCGCGGGGCAGGGCAGGCGGCGGGGTTTGTCCGCTGTATTTTTCCCGAAGCACTGCTTCTATGTCGAGGCTTTGTGGGGCGGCAGGCTGCGAAACCTTCGCCTGCTCTTTTTGCTTGGTGAGTTTCGATTTCATGCGTTACTTAATTTTTAAGTAAAATTTCATCAACATCTCGCAATTGGCGGTCAACCACGGCCGGCCGACAACTCGGCGAGGATTTCGTCGGCCAGTTTTTGCATTTCGGCGCGGGCCAGTTCGTCCGTCCATTCCGTCACGCCCTTGCCTTCGGCTGCGCTGCGGGCGTATGCCGTGCGGTTGACCAATTGCGTCCGCAGCACGGGGATGCCGTAATCGGCCAATGCTTCCGTGATTTCGCGGCTGACGGCGGTGTTTCGGATAACCTTGTTGATGAGGATGCGCACGGCCAGTTGGTCGCCGACCATTTGTCGCTTGTTCATCAGGTATTGGAGGTTCTCGAAAAAGTTGTGGAACGAGTCGAGGCTATAAATACTCGGTTCGAGCGGGATGAGCACCACGTCGCTGACTAAGATGGCGCGGTCGGTGATTTCGCCGACTTGCGGCGTGCCGTCCACGATGACGATGTCATACATCTTCGCCAGTTCGCGCACGCCGCTGTCAATTTGGCCGGGCTTGGAGGTGCTGAACACGTTGATGGTCGGCATCAGTTCGGGGGCGCGTTTTTCGTGCCAGTCCGCGCTGGATTTTTGCTGGATATCGGTGTCCACGAGGCAGATTTTTTTGCCTGCTTGTGCGAAGCTGACGGCCAAGTTGGTGGCGATGGTGGTCTTGCCTACCCCACCTTTCAAATTCAAGATGGAAAGTATCATGTTTTGGTGCGCTGTTGTGATGTGTGGTTCGCGCCCAAAGGTATGGCACGGACTTGCTCATTTTTTGCTCAAAATTTGAGTAAAAAATGAGTACGAAAAACATACACCCTGATTATCCTTAAAATTTGAGTAAAAAACACTCAAATTTTAAGGATTTATTTTCACAGGTCTGCTTTTCGGCTGGACACAGCCAATCTCTCCAACGTCAGTATGCGCAAAAAAGAGGCTTATTTCAATTTTGAGGAGGCTTCGTGGATTTGGCCGGACTTGGGGAACGCCGGGGCGAGCAAGCGGCGAGAAGCGAAATTATCGCACCGTGTTTTGTTCGAGCGAGTGCCTACACTGTATTTTTTACTCAAAATTTGAGTAAAAAATACTGACGAAAAGATTCTTGAATTTTCGTGTGCAAATTTTACTCAAAATTTGAGTATCGTAAGTTTTGAAAACGAACGCTTTGAACATTCGCCCCAGAAATGGTGGACCGCTTTGCGGCTTTTGGTTTTCGATGAGAAACATCAACACCAGATTTTTTTGTTGTTCTTTTTCTGTTTAATGGCTTTTATCTTTTAGGCCGTCGTAAATACCTGATAAACAGCGCATTGGCTCACAAATGAGCTACTGTTTTGGGAATAGAAGCTACCGTTTTGGGAGCAAGGGTAACTGAAATGGGGTGTTCGGCAACCGTATTGGGAAGCAAAGGCAACCGATTTGGGAAAAGGCAACTTTTTTGGGAGAAAAATGGGCAAAACGAGCCTGCAAAATCCCAATAAAGTTACTTTTGCCAGCCTTTTTTCCCAATACGGTTGCCTTTTGGCTTTTTGAGCGTACCAAGGAGAGCGCAAAAGCCTTTTTGGGCTGCGTATCCCAAAACGGTTGCCGATAGGGTAGGGCAGGCAAGGCAAGTTTCCCAAATCAGTTACCTAACCGCTAAACCACGCGCCGAAACATGAAAAACAGCAAAAACCGGGCGGGGAACCGGGGCATCGCGCTCATCAAAAAATCGAACCAACTCATCGAGGCACGGTACAAATTCGATGTGTGGGAGACGCGATTTTTTCTCTCCGTGTTGTCGCAAATCCGCCGCGAGGACACGGATTTGGAGGTCTATCGCATCTGGTACCGCGACGTGGTGCGCTCGTTCGGTCTGAAATCGAACCAATCCTACGACCTGCTGCGCGAGGCGGCCAAGCGGCTGATGCAAAAATCCTTTTTCGTCAATTACGAAAAAGACGGCGTGGAGCGCGAAGTGCAATACCACATCCTCCGCAAGATTGACTACATGAAAGAGGGCGAGGAAGAAAAAGGCATTGAAAACCAAGAATATGTGGACGTGACGGTGGAGCAGGAAATGAAACCGCTGCTGCTCCAGCTCCAACGCAACTTCACGGCCTACGACCTGCGGAACGTGCGGAAACTGGGCGCGTACCCGGTGCGTGTCTATGAACTTTTGAAGCAATACGAGAACCTCGGAGAGCGCACGATTTACATCGAGGAGATGAAAAGGATGTTCGAGCTGACGACCGAGTACCCGCGCTTCCCAAACTTTTTCCAGAAAGTCATCAAGCCGGCGGTGCGCGAAATCAACCTGCATACCGACCTGACGGTCTCTGACATCGAATATGTGAAAGAGGGCAAACGGGTGGTCGCGCTGCGCTTCGTCATGCGCCGGAAAGATGCCGAACAACTGGGCCGGATGTGGGAAAACGCACAGCCCGCGAGCAAATCAGCCAAGATTCCGACTGTCCCGGCTGCCGCGCCCGCGCCGCGCCAAGAGGAAAAAGACCGCCTCTTTTTGGGGTTCCAGCAGCAAGTGGTCGCGGGTTTTGGCGTGTCGCCGAGCGTTTTTTTGCAGGAATTGGACAGGGTAGGGGAGGAGCAAATCAAAAAAGCCATCCGTGTCACCGAGCGGGCGCAAAAGGACGGGCGGCTCAAAAATCCGTCCGGGTTTTTCATCGAGGCCCTGCGGCAGGATTACACGGACAAAAAAGAGGAACAGGCCCAAAAACGCGCCGCCGACATCCGCCGGAAAGCCGAGCTGCACGAACTGAACCAACAACTCGAAATCCTGCGCGACGAAGCTGCCATGTTCGTCAACTCGAAAATCCGCGAACTGACCACCGAACACCCCGAATTGACCGAAGAGGCCATCGGCCAGCTGCGCCAGAACCCGCTCGCCCAGACATTCATCGCGCAAAAAGAAGAATCCCTGAATCGCCCGCTCGACGTGGAGGATTTCCGGCAAGACCGCACCCTGCGCGAGTGGGTCAAAAACCAAATCATCGAAATCCGAAAACCCGCCTTCCAGCCCCAGCTGGATGACTTCCGTGCCAAGATTGAATTGGTGGAAAAGTCGGTTGGTCGGTTAGTCAATTAATCCATGCAAGCCAAAATTGACTAACCGACTATCAGACTAACCGACTACTTCTTCGTGTACGGGAACCGGCGGCAGATGCGGCGGTTGATTTGCTCGACGGCCTCGTTGGCCGGGCGCGTCCAATCCACCGCCACCTCGTCGCGGCCCGTGAAAAGCGTCTCGCCGTTTTTGGCATCCACGATAGTGACCATCGCCTCCACGTCATGTGTCCGGCTGCCGAACCAGAGACCCGGCACACCCACGAACCAACCCAGCACGTTGGCCGCCACGTCCACGCCAATGGATTCAAGGCCGGAGAGGTAGCGTTGCTTGATGGTCTTGCCGCGCACGACCGCGTCCACGCCGAGCAATTCGGCCATTTTTTGCGGGTCGGCGTTCCAGCTTTCGCGGATGCTGATGTGGTTCGCCTTCAAAGTTTCCAGCGTTTTTTCGGGCGGCTGCACCGTGACGGTGAGCGTGCGCTTGCCGCGCCCGCCGACGACATGCACCATGTTCGTCAGCGATTTTTGGAAAGCCACGCTTTCCGCTTCCTCGATTTTTGTTTTGTCGGCCTCCGTCAAATCCTTCGGCAGGCGGCCCGTGATGACGATTTCGTAGGGCAAAACCGCGATGCTGCGGTGGTCTTTGGTGCGCTCGGCGAAGTCGGGCGATTTGTAAAAACGGTTGCAGGAAACAGCCGCGAGCAAGCCGAAAAGGGCGGTGAGCAAAATGGATTTTTTCATATCGAGAATAAATTTTCCTCAAAGGAAAGGCGGGTTTACGCTCCCAAAGTGTTGCGAAAAAGCCAAGTTTCGGAGCTGCTATTTTAAAATTCTGCAAAAGCGGTGGGGCAGGGTGGGGCGTGGCCCGTCAAAGCCGCAAAAACGCCCGCACCCGGTCGAGCGAGCGACTGGATTTCGGGGCCAACTGCCTGCCAGTCAACTGATTGTACCGGACCAGCAGCGCGGCCTCGTGCTGCTCGAAAAACTCCGGGTCGAAATTGGCGAGCGACAGGTTTTCGAGCACGGTTTCGATGTGCGCCCCGTCCAAAATCCAGCGTTCGCAGACCTCGTGGCGATACCGGATGCCCATCAAATTGAAGCCGTGCACCGCGCCGCTGGCCGTGTCAAAATTGACGCGGACGGACTTTTGCCCGCCGGGATGTTCCCAAAAAAGGCTCGTCGCCCCATGTGGGGTTTGGCTCGGCACATCGCCATAAACCTGATATTCGATATCGAAGAACTTGGCCGAATTGAACCAAAGGCGCGGCAAATAGGCCGTTTTTTGGCCGCAAACCGTGCGCGCCACCGTTTGCCCCATCATGCGCCCGGTGTACCAAATAGCCTCGATGGGTCGGCGGCCCGGCTGCGGCTGACGCAGCTGGGCGCAATCGCCGATGGCGAAAACATCGGGCGCAGAAGTCGCCAAAAACTCGTCCACCAACACGCCGCGCCCCGTTTCGATGCCGCTATTTTCCAAAAAACCGATGTTCGGGCTGACCCCGACCGTCAGGCCGACGAAGCCACATTCGATGCGTTCGCCCCCGCTGGTCACGACGGCAGCAGCAGCGCGGCCCGTCGCGTCGGGCAGGATTTCGCGGAGTTCCGTGCCGAGCCGCAGGTCAATGCCGTGTGCCCGGATGTGTCGCGTGACCATCGCGCTCTCCTCGCCGGGCAGCACGTTGCCCCAAAAACTCGCCTCGCGCACCAAAAACGTCACCGGGATATGCCGCGAGTGGAACATCTCGGCCATTTCGATGCCAATCAAACCGCCCCCGACGACGACCGCCCGCCGCAGCCCAGCCGAGCGGCGTTCCATGTCGGCGAGGTCTTGCAGGTGGTAGAGGCCCTGCACGCCGGCGAGGTCTTGGCCCGGCCAGCCGAGGCGGTTGGGTTTGGAGCCTGTGGCAATGATGAGTTTGTCGTAAGTGATTGATTGTCCGCTGTTTGTGTGCAGTTTTTTCGCGGTTGTGTCCACGCGCAGCACCCGCGCTTGCAGGCGTTGGATGCGGTTTTTGTCCCAAAACCAATCCTCGTAGAGTTCGGTGTTTGCCTGTTTCAGGTGGCCCATGTACACATACATCAAGGCCGTGCGCGAAAACGGGCGCAGCGTCTCGTCCGAGAGCATCAGGATTTCGTGGCCGGGGTCGAGTTTGCGGATGTGCCGGGCGGCGTTGGTGCCGGCGATGCCGTTGCCGATGATGACGATTTTCATATCGTGGGAAAAATGCTGCGAAAGGTCTCAAAAAATGCCGTCGGGGAGCCGCGATAGGGTGGGGCGTTTTGCCGGAAATGTCCGCCAGCGGGCTGCGGGCAGACATTTTTTTGACAAAAAACGCTCGGCCAAAAACCGAACCCGCCCCCGCGCTCGAATATGTTTTCGTCCGCGCCCAAACTGCGCGGCCCCATTCCCATGAAAAAACTGCGCCTGTTCGCCGCCGCCGTTGCCCTGCTTGGTTTTGCGGGCTGGCTTTCGCTCCGCAAGCCCCATTCGCCGACCGACGACCTGCCCGGCGTGGCCTTCGCGGCCTTCCAAATCTCGGCCACATCGCCCGCGGCAGGCCAGTCGTTGGCCGCCGCTGCCGCCTGCTGGCCGGGTGTGCGGGCGGCCACTTACAACCCGGCTTCCGACGTGCTGGCCGTCATTTTCACGGAAAAAACCGACGCGCCGATCCTGCAATCCAAGTTGTCCGAGCAGGCCAAACACCCCGTGCCGCTCAAAAATTTCGAGGCACCCGACGGGCCAAAATGCCCCGTGCCCGCTTCGGCCATCGCTGCCGCGCCGAGCTTTTTGTTGGGCGTGGGCATGGCTGCCGCCGGGCTTTGGCTGCTGACTTTTTGGCCTGTCCCGCGCAAGCCGCAGCCGTTGCAACAAACTGATTTTCAGAAATTTAAAACTGTTTCTTTCACAAAAATCACCAATTGAACGATGAAAAACTTGTTTCGGATTTTTGCTTTCTGCCTCCTCGTCGCGGCGGTCTTTGCGGCCTGCAAAGACGACGAGACCGAACCCACGCCCACCCAAACTTTGTACGAACGCCTCGGCGGCATCGAGGCCATCTCGGCGGTGGTGGACAAATTTTTGGCAAACGTGGTGGCCGACCCGGTCATCAATGCCCAGTTCGCGGCGACGGTCGCCGACCCATTCCGCACCCAGTTGCTCCGCAACAACCTCATTGACCAAGTGTGCGCCGGCGCGGGCGGCCCGTGCCAGTACAAAGGCAAGACGATGCTCGAAGCCCACAAAGGCATGAACATCACGGAGGCGCAGTTCAACGCGCTGGTCGGCGACTTGGTGGCCGCGCTGGATTTTTACAAAGTCCCGACGAAGGAAAAAGACGAGTTGCTCGGCATCCTCGGCCCGATGAAAAGCGACATCGTGGGCCAGTGAGCCACCCCAAGCCTGCCCCTTTCCACCCAAAACCCCGGCCCGACTTGTGCCGGGGTTTTGTTTTTGGCCGGAAAATCATCCGTCGCTGCGACCTATTTTTGCCCCAAAACCCGGCAAAACCGCTGCCGCGCCATGCAATCCGACACGCCCACCGTTTCCAGTTTTTGGCAAAATGCCCTCCGTGCCACCGTCTGGCTGGTGCTGGGCGCGATGGCCGTTTTTGTGTGGCAAAAAAAGCGGCAGCCTCAGCCCGCCCCGCAACTCGCCGCGCCGTTGACTGATACGCTCGCCGCGCCGCCCGTCGCGGTGGCTGAGAAGACTGCCGAACCCGTCGCGCCGCCGCCGCCGCAGGTGGACACTTTTTACCTCGAAGATTTTTTGAAAAACATGGATTTCGCGCCGCCCGCCGCACCCGGTCGCTTGGCCGAGAATTACCGGGCCTTCGCGCTGGTCAACTATGCTTTTCCGAAATTCAACACCGACCAACGACCCGACGGCGACCCGGTGCTCGAAGCCGAAAAAATGCTCTGGCGCGGCCAGCCCGCCGGGGCACTTGCCCGGCTGGCGACGGTGCCGCCCGGCAGCCCGGATTTTGCGGCGGCGCAGCGCATCCGGGCGCACGTTTTTTGCAAACAAGGTCGGCTGGACGAGGCTGCCCGCATTTTTGAAAAACTGAAAACCGAGCACGGCGACGACGAAACAGATTGGTACCTGCTCCTTTGCCGCCTCGCCCAAGCCGGGCAAAACCCGCAACCTTTCGAACAACTGGCCGATGCCGTGCGCCGCAACCCGCGACATGGCTACGCCCAAGAAGTGGCCGCCTTGCTCGAAAAAATGGAAACCTTGCGCCGCGAGGGGAAACTTTGAGTGTTGAAAAGTTGAAGAGAGGAAAGGGGGTGAAAAGTTGAACCACCGCGCCCGTTTTTCAACTACCTCAACTTTTCAACCCTTTTCCTCTCTTCAACTTTCTCTCTTTTCAACTATGGACAACCTGCCCACCATATTGCTTGTGGACGACGACCGCACCTTCGTGCCGCTTGTCGGCGAATACCTCGAAGCCAAAGGGCTGCGCGTCGCCCTGCGGCACAGCGGCGACGAGGGGTTGGCTGCCTTCCGCCAAAGCCCGTCCGACATCTGTGTGCTCGACGTGAAAATGCCGCTCAAAGACGGCTTCCGGCTCGCCGAGGAAATCCGCGCCCTCGCGCCCGACGTGCCGCTCATCTTCCTCACCGGCGAGACCGCCAAAGAACAGCGCATCCGGGGCCTGACGCTCGGCGCGGACGACTATGTGACCAAGCCGTTCAGCATGGAGGAACTTTACCTCCGCATCATGGCCATCTGGCGGCGCACGACCCAGCAAACCCAGCGCAAGGCCCGCGAGCAGGCCACTTTCCAAATCGGTCATTATCACTTCAATCCCGCTTCCCGTGAACTGACCCTCGCCGCGCAGACCACCAAGTTGAGTGCCATCGAGGCACGGCTGTTGCTGCTTTTTTGCGAAAGCGAAAACGGCATCATCACCCGCGAGGCCGCCCTCCGCAAAATCTGGGGCGACGACGATATGCTGCGGGGCCGCAGCCTCAACGTCTATGTCAGCAAATTGCGCCAATACCTGCGCGACGACCCCGCCATCGAAATCCTGAACGTACACGGCGAGGGGTACCAGCTGGTGGTGAGAGGGTAATTTCTGGGGTTTCCGGCACCGCTTTTTGAAGGCGATGCCGGAAAACGGTGGTCAGTCAATTCTGCTGCGCCTCATCCTTTTTGGCCCGTACCAGAGCCAAAACCCGGTGACGGTAAACACCAGAAGCGCAGTGCCCATGATGGAAGTGTATATCAGTTTTACTTGCTCGTCGCTGGTATCAAAGTAGTAATCGAGTATCGAGCCGTCGTGGATGTTCTCTATGATGTCGGAACGCCTTTTTTCGATGTGCAGGAGTTTGCCTGTGGCACCGTCCAGCTGGATGCCCCAGAAGTGGTCAATGAATACAAATTTGACCATGCCCTTGTCCTTTCGGATATCAATTCGTTCCAAATCCAACGACAACTCGGACGAAACCGAATCGTGCAAAATCGTGCAGGCATTGGTGCGCAGGCTGTCAATCGGGAGCCAGTCCTTCAGGTTTGTGGAGCTTCCTTTGTAGGACTTTGGCAACACAAGCCCGCCGCTGTGTTTTTTCCAGCCCAACAAAAGCCCACTCAGGGAGATGACGAAGAAAAAAACGAACAGGCACGCGCCTGTTGTCCGGTGTATTTTTCTGAATAGCCGCAGCAGCCTCGCCTGATTTTGCCTCTCATTTTTGGCAGACATTTCAGGTGAAATGTTGACGCGCCGCGCCCGTCCAATCTGACTTGGACAAGCGCGGCGCGTGTATGGGTTGGCCAATCAGAAATTGGCCCGCACGCTGAGGATGAAATTCCGGCCCGCGCCCGCCATGCCCGAGCTGTACGGGCGGTAGCGTTGGTCGGTCAAGTTTTCAAGCCCGGCACTGACCGTGAGATGGTCGGTGAAACGGTACATAGCATGGAAATTCAGCGTGTACCAGCCCGGCGAGTACGGGTTCCCGTCGGGGCCGACGGCATAGATTTCCGTCTTGGCCTGCTCTTCTTCGGGCAAGTCGTCGAATTTTTTCTCGCCGCTGTACACCGCCGAAAGTTGCAAGTTCAGGTTTGCGGCAGCCAAAGTCAGCCGCGATACACCAAACCAAGGGGCAGCATGGCGCGAGGGGCTGGTCTCGCCGTTGTCCAGTTCTTCCTTGCCTTTTTGGTAGTTGAAATCGGAGGAAAAGCCGAACCCGGCGGGCAGCTTGATTTCCAAGCCCGCTTGGATGCCATACACATTGGCGACCGCCGCGTTTTGGATGGCTTGCACTTGGCTCAACGTGCCGTCGTAGTCAATGCTGTCTTGGCCGTTCAGCGTGAAATCGCGGCGCACGAGCGCGTTGTCGAGTTGGGTGTAGTAGCCCGTCAGGTCAATTTTCACGCTGCTGCCGAAAATCTTGGCAATGCCCAAGTCGCCGTTCAGGGCGTATTCTGCCTCAAGGTCGGGGTTCGGGACGACGACCGCGCCCGGCTCCGAATCGAACACCTTGCCCACGTCGTCCACGTTGGGCGAGCGGAAAGCGGTGGCACCGTTGGCGGAAATTACCCAACTGTCGTTGGGGCGGAAGACGATGCCCAAACTTCCGGTCAATGCTCCGTTGCCCAGTTCCGCCGTCTCGAACGGGAAGGGGTAAAACGTGCGGTCGAACGTGGCATCAAGCGCGTATTGGTTGTACCGCAAGCCAGCCTGCAAGGTGAGTTTTTCGGAGGCGCGGAACTGGTCGGTGACGTACACACCGTAGCTCGCCCAATCGGACTGCGGGTAGCGGGCCGGCCCTGCGGCGGACGTGTCGGCCACGATGTCTTGGTCAATGCCAGAGGAAGCCACCTTGTTTTGCACCAGTTCCACGCCATAAAAAAGGCGGTGCCGGGAGCCTGCGGATTTGGTGAAATCGAGGTTCAGCGAGTTCGCGCCGACTTCCTCGATGCGGATGTGGCGTTCGGGCTTGTTGATGTCGCGGTCAATGCGGCTTTCCTCGAAGTCTTGGCGAGCGAGGCGGAGCGTCATTTGGTCATAAATCTGGTTGTTGCCCGAATGAGTGATGTTCAGGTTGTGCATCGCCCATTTTTGGGGGCCGTAAGCCCATTCGCCGTAGCGCGGCAACCCTTGGCGATAACGGATGTGGCGGTCGTAGCGCGAGTACTCAGAGGTTTCGGAATGGTGGAAACCGTACTGGAAATCCCACTTGGCGTTCGGTTGGAAGCGCACTTTTTGCATCATGTTGATTTGCGAGTACCCCGACGGACGCTGCACACGCGGGTCGTCGTTCGTCACCACCACGTCCACGCCGCCTTGCCGTTGCACATAAAACGGGCGCAGGTACTCCTGCGGGCCACGGCTTCCCATGCGGAGGTCGCCGAAATCGTTGGAGCTGATGCTGCTGACCAAGGCCCATTTTTTCCAGCCGACGTTGATGTCGAAGTGGCCTGTTTGCTCCTTGTTGGCCGAGGCCGTGCGGGCGATGGCCTTGCCTGTGACGAGCGTTTTGCCGTCCAATGAAAACTGTGGCGTGAGCGTCTGGAAGCTCATCACACCGCCGATGGCATCGCTGCCATAAATCACCGAACCCGGCCCGAAAGCCACCTCCGCGCTTTCGGTGGCGAAGGGGTCGAGCGAGATGACGTTCTGGATGTTGCCGCCTCGGAAGATGGCCGTGTTCATGCGCACACCGTCCACCGTGTAAATCAGGCGGTTGGTGGCAAAGCCGCGAATCATGGGGCTGCCGCCGCCTTGCTGGCTTTTTTGGATGAACACTGCACCGGACAAGCCGAGCAGGTCTGCGGCTGTTTGCGGGTTTTGCAGGGCGATGTCCTTGGACGCGATTTGCGTGATTTTGCTCGGTATTTCGCGGGCCGATTGGTTCCAGCGGGTGGCCGAGATGACCACGTCGTCGAAATTGACCCCCGAAGATTGCAGCATGACCACGCGATCGCCGGATGCTAGCGCGGCATAGTTTTTCAGTTCGGATTTGTAGCCGAGCGAACGGATTTCGATGGCCTCCGCCCCGGCGAAGGCCGAGATATTGGCTTGCCCCCGTGCATTGGTCATGGCATGGGCGCGAGGGTTTTCGGAGACGAGCGTGGCCGCTTCGATGGGCTGCCCGGTTTCGAGGTCTTTAACCGTGACGATTTGGGCAAAAGATTGGCTTGCTGTTGCCAGCAGCATTATCAAGAAGAAAATTTTTTTCATTTGAAAAGGATGGAAATGTGTTGACAATCAGTACAGAAAAAGATGGGCAAAACGCCGGGCCGAGCGCGTCGGTCCGTGTTTCGTTGCCTGTTCCTACTTGTTGTTCAATTTCCTTCGGGCGGTGGGTTGGGCGGGGCGGCTGACCGGTTGGGCGGACGGCCGCAGGCTGGGGTCGGTACCCGATCGGGATGGGTAGGGGTTGCAGATATTTGCCAGTGCGTTTGCGCGGTGCAAAAAAGCAGGTCGAGGAAATCCATCAACCGTTTTTGGGCCTCTCGTTTTGATGGGTGGCTTTCCCACAGGCCACTGACCAGCTGGGCCAATTGTTTGTTCAGGTGGGTTTCGGCGTGGTCGAGCCAGCAATGGTAGAAAATAAAATCGCCCTGCTCCCGTGTTTCAACAACGTCGAACATTTGCCCCCGAAACTCAAACTCTTTGTCGTGCTCCCAGCGGAGCAGGGTCTGGGCATCGTGTTTGGAAAAACACAAAAGCACCAGTTCCGACTTGTCCAAGCCCGCGATCATCTGCTTTTTCACCTGTTTTTTGACCATGTGCTTCTGGTGCCACAGCCAGCTGTATGTCAGCAGGCAGGGTGCGACGAGGCAAAAAAGAAGCAATATGCTGGCGACTTGGCTCCGCAAGTTTGGTCGGATTTGCGGCGAAGGTACTTCTCCGGTGTTCAAAAAGGCGTTTCGCCGACGCGACGATAAACCCTGCTTTTACCCTTTTTTACCTTTTTTGGCGAAGGCTTGACGGCGGTTCGGAACGTGGCGCGGCACCTTTGCCTCGCCCTTTCACGCCTCATTCCTCATCCCTGCCCAAGACGATGGACTTGAATTATCTCCGCCAGCTTTTTGCCCACGACGACGCGATGGTCGCCCGGTTCATCGGCCTGTTCCGAGGGCAGGCCCCGCTGCTCGTCGGCGAAATCCGGCAGGCACTGGACGGCTCGGATTTTGCCGCTGCAGCCCGTGCCGCGCACACCCTCAAAAGCCAGCTGCGCTACCTGAGCGAGACCCCGCTCGCCGAGCTCGCCCAATCGCTCGAAGCCCACGCCGAAGCCGGGCGGGCCGATGCTTGTGCGCATGATTTCGAGGCATTGGAGACCAAACTGGTGGATTGCCTCGAACGGCTGGCCGGGCATGGGATGAGCTAAATCCTCGACCAATGGCCATTAGTGCCAAGAAAAAAACCACCCGGTTTTCATAGGCCGGGTGGTTTTTTTCTTGGCGGCAAGGACTGTCCCGTTTCCTTGTTCAACATAAGCCGAAGTGCGGCAGGGGAAGAGCGACCCGGCATTTACCCTTTTTTACACTTTTTGAAAAAGGCTTGAACCCCGCCGGGTCGGGCTGCGGGGACTTTTGTGGCAGTTAAAGAGAGTTGAAAAGAGGAAGTGTTGAAAAGTTGAAAATCAAGATTTCAACCCGTTCAACTTTTCAACGCCCTTCAACCCTTCCACTCAAAATCATCTCGACCAATGAAAATGCTCTGCCCGCTCGCCCGCATCCTTTGCCTGCTCGCCCTCGCTTTCGCGGCCAATGCCCAACAGGTGCGCGTCGTCCTGAACGTCGCACCGCCCTATCCCGTCCATTTGGAAGATGCCCTGCGATTAAGCCCGCAGACCATCGTCACGCTCACCAACATGGGCAACACCGGGCAGCAAATCAAGCTCGTCACCTCCGTCACGGGCGACAACGGCGTGAGCGGCAAGGTCAAACTCTCGTACCAGCCGGCCATCCCCATCCTGCTCAACCCCTTCGAGACGAAGGTGCTGACCGGCTCGCAGCTCCGCAGCATCGGCGCGAACATCACCGAGAACGACGTGGAAATCAAAGGCTTGAACGTCGCCCGCGCCATCCAGACGGAGACCATCCCCGAAGGGATGTACACCGTGTGCGTGCGGGCGCACGACTACCAAACCAGCGCACCGCTTTCGGCGGAAATGTCGGCCTGCGTGCCCATTTACATCACGCAATACGACCCGCCCGTGCTCATCGCGCCGAGTGCGGGCGAACAGGTGAACGCCACCAACCCGCAGTTTCTCAACTTCATTTGGACACCCGCGGGCGTGGGCGGCAAGACGCGCTACCGTTTTGAACTGGCCGACCTCACGCTGAGCAACCTCCTCAACCCGAACGAGGCGTTCGACAACCCGGCCATTTTCACGTTCAAAAAAGAGGGCCTGCTCACCGCGTCGTTCCCCTACGACATGACGCAGCCGCCATTGGTCAAAAACCACCAATACGCCGTGCGCGTCACGGCCTACGACCCCACGCAGTCCATCTCGTTCAAAAACGGCGGCAAAAGCCCTGTCTCCACCTTCACTTGGAAAGGGCTGCAAATCATCGCCACACCCTTCGACCCACCGCTCGACATCGCAAACCCCGACCCGAACAACCCCAACGTGCCGCCCGGCAACAACCCCAACATCATCGTCAACAACCCGCCGCCCAAGCAGTACAACATGCTCCCGTGCATGGCCGCCGTCAATTTGCAGAACAAAACGCCCATCAACGGGCAGGGCACCATCGGCCCAGAAACCATTTTGACCATCGGCGACCACCAATTGAGGCTCACCGAAAACATCGTCTGGAACGGCAACAAACTTTCCGGCTGGGGCCTCATCACCAATGTTTGGTTCAAAATCCCGGTCAAAGTCCAGTTCACAGATTTGAAAGTCAACTCCGACAAAGTGGTGATTGACGGCTTTGCCTACGCCCGCGACGACAACAATTCGCCCGTCGAGTGGCTCAATGATTTGACCCAAATCAGCCTCGGCGAGCAGCAAATCCAGAACGCCATCCAAAAACTCATGGGCGATTCGGACAAGCGCATCGTCGAGTGGCCGAACACGAAAAACATCGGCGTGGGGATGCCCGTCGCCATCAAGCGCAACATCGGCGGGGCGCAGCAAATGATAGGCATCGTCGGCATGGTGTTCGGCCCCGGCGGCTCCGGGCTGAACGCTTTTTGCCAAATCAACCTGCCATCCAGCGGCCAAAAACTCAACCTCGGCGCAGCTGGCGTGTGCTTCACGGCGCAGGGCCTGACGAAAGACGCGCTGCTATTTTTGGCCGACGACTACACCATCAACCCGAACGGCAACCTCCGGCTCGTGCTGAAAAAAGGCCAGCCCAACGACCCCTCGAAAGGCACCTACATCACCATGCAAAAGGAGGGTTTCAAAAATATGCAGGTGGACGGCCTGCTGCGGCTCAACAACCAGCGCGTGAAACCGGTGGACAACAACCTCCAATACGTCGAGGCTCCGTTCAAAATCACGGTGGACAATTTCCACAATTTCATGCTCGACAACGTGACGCTCGTGCCCTTCGAGGTGGTCGGTTTGCCGGATTGGGAGTTCAGCATCACGAGCCTATCCTATGACCATTCGGATTTGCAAAACCCCGCCAACATCGAGTTCCCGAAACCCGGCTACAACCAAGAAGGCAACCTTTGGCAGGGCCTTTATTTCAAACAATTGAAAGTCAAATTGCCCGAAAAACTGAACCCGAACGCCGAAATCACGGCCTCGAAAATGGTGTTCGACAAGGACGGGTTCAGCGGAATCATCGCCGCGCCGGTCGTTTTCGGAAAACAGACGGGCAAATTGGGCGAGAAAAAATGGCCGTTTTCGATTGAAAACCTGTACGTCCGCGTCATCAAAAACGGGTTCGAGGAGGGCAAATTCAACGGCGAAATCCGGCTGCCGATTACCAAAGATGATTTTTACCTGAAATACGACGCGCTCGTCTCGAAGCAGGACAACGACCTGAAATACCAGTTCAAACTCCAGCCCGTGAACGAAATCGAGTTCCCGGCGGTCATCGCCAAAGGCACGATTTTCCCCGAAACAAATATCGTCGTGGCCGACATGGGCAACGGCTTCGACCCGGCCTTCCACCTCTACGGCAAGCTGACGCTGAACACCGCACTCGGCCTCAACTTGCAGGGCTACGACCTCTCGTTCGAAGGTATCGAGGTCATTGATTTGATGGTGGACAAAACGGGCCTGCACCTCGGCCCGAACGGCGACATCAAATACACTTCCCCGCAGAAAAAAATCGCGGGCTTCGATGCCAGTATTTCGGGCGACGACATCAGCCTGAACAGCATCGGCATGACCATCGGCATCGAATTCACGGGCGAAAAAAGCGTCGTGGGCGGCGAAACGGGCTTCCACATCCTGACCAAATGGGAGGGCAACATGATGCGTTTCGACAAATTCCAGCTCGACAATGTGAGCGTGCATGGCGATATGTCGGTCGTGAAAGTGGACGGCACGCTCGTGTTTTACTACGACGACCCGGTGTACGGGCGCGGCTTCAAAGGCGAGATTGACGCGGAAATCAAAATCGGGCAAGGCGGCGGCATTGGCCTCGGCATGGAGCTGCTCGTCGGCAACAAGGACGGCCTCAAATATTTCTACTTCGACGGGCAAGTTGACCCGCTGCCCATCGAAATCCCGGTCACGGCCAGTGTGCGCTTTTTCGGGTTCCGGGGCGGCGTGTACCACCACATGACCCGCACCGAGCAGGGCACTTACGTCCCGCATGCGCAGACGGTTTTTGGCATCAAAGCCGGCGTTTCGCTCGGTTTGGTGAAAAAAGAAGCCTTCCACGCGAAGGTGACTTTGGAAGCCAATTTCAACTCAAACGGCCTCGCGCAGCTGCTTTTTTATGGTGATGGCTATGTTTTCACGAAATATCAGGCGGGTTTCGAGCCATATCCGGGCGAGCAGCCGATTCACATGGGCGTGAACGTGAGCTTCGATTTTCCGAAAAAAATCTTCAACCTCACCGCCGAGGTGGACATCAAATACCCCGTGCAAGTGCCGCTGATTCAGGGCGGCGGCGGCATCCAGATTTACGTCGCCGGGGCGCAAAACTGGTTCGTCAAAATCGGAACGCCCGTTGACCGCGTGCAGCTGGAACTGCTGGGCATCCTCGAAGCCGGGCACTATTTCATGGCCGGCTACAACTTGGGCAGCATCCCGCCGCCGCCGCAGGAGGTCATGGACATTTGCGGCATCACCGAGCTGCCGAACCTGCGGGCGGGCAACATCGCCGACGAAAACAACCTCGGCTTTGCCTTCGGCTCGAGCTACGGTTTCGACACGGGCAACTTGGATTGGTGGATTTTTTACGCACGGTTGGCGGCTTGGGCGGGCTTCGACGTGATGATAAACAAGCAGGACAACTGCGACGGCCTCAACGGCTGGTACGCCAACGGCCAGTTGTACTTCGGGTTTTTGGCCGATGTGGGCCTGCGCTTCAAGTTTTGCAAATCCTGCAAAACGCGCACAATTCCGCTCGTCCACGCCGAGTTGGGCATGATTGCACAGGCCGGCGTGGCCAATCCGTTCTGGTTTTACGGGGTCATCGCGGGCAAGGCCGAGTTTTTGGGCATCATCAAGGGCAGTTTCAAATTCGAGGTGGACTACGGCAAAAAGTGCGAGGGCAACCCCAATTTCATCCCGAAACCCGCCCTCGAAGGCATCGAATTCGTGAAAGACGTGCGCCCGTCGAACAACGCGCTCGACGTGAGCGTGTTCGCCGAGCCGGAGGTCGCGCTCAACTTTTCGACCGTGCCCGGCAAGGTCTATCCGCTGAAAGAAAGCGACGACAAAGGCAACGTGACCACGCGCTATTTCTCGTTCCCGATTGACAAACTGACGCTCACGGTGGCCGACGCGAACAGCCCGCTGAACAACAAGATATTGGCCCGCTACGGGTCGGGCGGCTATCCGGGCGAGTTCAAGGCAAACTACAACGGCGACGTTTTCCGCTATGTGTCCAAAGAATTGCTGCCGCCGAAGACGCGCCTGCGAATTTTGACGCTGGTCAAAATCATGGAAAAAATCAACGGCCAGCTGGTCGTGGCCGAGGAAAACGGCGACACCGACGCGGCCAAAGACGAGACGTTTTTCACGACTGGCAAGGAGCCTGAAAAAATCACGGACGACAACGTGGAGTTCCGCTACCCCGAAAACGGGCAACGCTACTACCTGCAAGTGGAGAACAATTACGAGTGCGTCATCAAAACCAAAAAGGCGTACCAAGCCATGTTCGACCTCGGCCAGGGCATCCAACAGGACAAAATCAGGGTCAAGTTTGTGCCCATCGGCGCGGGCGCGACGGTCGAGGGGCAGTTCCTCGGCTACGCGAACAACAAAATCCGCGTCAAGCACCCGCCGCTCCAAAACAGCCGCGTGTACGTCATGCAGTTGATAAAAGAGGAATCGCCCTCGAAGTGGCTGCAAGCCAACAACCAGCAACAGCCCAACAATCAAGGCCCGAACCAAATCCTGCAAAACCCGTACAGCAAGGATTTGATAAAGCAACTGACTGAAAAACAGCAGGTTTTGGGCGAATTGAAGCTCGGCCAGCGCGAGCGCGAACTGTACCGATATGTGTTCCGCACGAGCAAATACAACCGTTTGGAAGCAAAATTCGCGGCAGCCACCGGCGGCCAAGCGATTGCCAGCCCGCCGAACGCCCGCAAAATCGAGGTGAAATTCCCGGAGGCATTCGACAAGGCCGACGCGAAATTCTTGCTGTTCAGCTACGTCCTCGATGACCAAGGCGAAGGCGGCTGGGGCATCGGCGGCGGGGACAGCGAGGGCAACGTGGACGAGGAGCTGCACTTCTCGAACGTGGAGCAAAACCTGTACTGGAAAAACTACCTGCGCCCCTGGATTTATGACGGCATCAACAAAGCGTTGCCGTTTGCGAACGTCAATTTGCCGGAGGCAAAACCCGAACTGGCGACCATCCTGCTCGACCCGCAGCCCATGCTCACGCAGGCTGAGGTGAACACGCTCATGGCCCAAAACGCCAACCAACAAGGCAACATCCTCGACCTGAACACGCCCGTCTGGACGACGCACGAATTCATGTTTTTCACCGAATATGTGGCCGACCAGCACCGGAAAAACATCCTGCTGCCCAAGCTCTTCAACGTGAATAACCCGGTCATCAAAAAGTGCTTGGAAAACAAGGCGTGCGAGCCGGAACTGAAAGCCCAGATTGATTACCACTTGGCGAACAAAAACTTCAAGTCGCTGCCAGTGGGCAATTATTTCACCGGGGCCGTGCTGCACCCGTATTACAAAACCGTCAACCAGACGGAAGCGTATGCCTTCAAATGGAAGAAGGCGATGGGGTTCAACTTGAATTGAAGGGTTGAAAAGAGTAAGAGTTGAAAGGCTGGCGCGGGCGAGTGTGTCCCGTGTCGGCCTTTCAACTTTTAAACCCTTCCTCCCTTCAACTATCCCTCACGCCATTGCAAACTCCTCCAAATACTGCCGTCGAGCAGGGGCATGGAAGGCCAGTACGATGTCGGACTTGGGCACGCCCAATTCAATCAAATCGTTTGCGATGCCGCGCTCGGTGTAGTCCTGTTGTATCCAGATTTTTTCGCCCTTCAAATCAAGGTGTACCGAGATGCCATGCACCCGCTTGGAGCCTTGCCAACCAACACCGATGATGAAATAGTGCCCGTTGGCATCGTCCATGACCAACTGGTCGTCGTATTCCTCGGCAGTGTTTTCGGACTTCCAGTAGTGCCTTTTGAGCGCGGTTTTGATGATGTCGCGGTATTTGGCTACTTTATCCATTGCGTGATAGATTTTGTGTTCGGGTCAAAAACAAGAAATTTCATATCCTCCTCTTGAATGGTTAGTTGCCCAAGTTCGTCCAAGAAGAGCGCGTCGAATGCATCGGTCGGCAGTGCCAAAATCAGTGTTTTTGAATCGTTTTTCAGGCGCAACAAGCGGCGGTAATTTCCATATTGACCAACCGCTTCGTGCATTTGATAGACGATGGAAAGAGACAGGAAACTTTTGACCTCCACCAAGATTTTTTCAACGCCCCGCTCGGCAGCGAGCAAACGCTCCGCGCCCATGTCAATTTCATAGTTCCGGGTGCCAAATTTCAGGATATACGGGTCGTCGGTGATTGTCCAACCATCAGCCTCCAAAAGGGTGCGTACCAGCCCATGAAATTTGTCCCTTGCCATGTGATTGAGTGTTTTTTGAACACAAAATTAGCGTATTGAACTCGACTTTTTTTGTCGCCAACGACAGGCCCTCCTTTCAACTTTTCCTCTTTTCAACGCTCTCCTCCTTTACCCTTTTTTACACTTTTTGAAAAAGGCTTGAACCCCGCCCGCTTGGGTGCCCGGCAACTTTGTGGCATCAAAAATCAACCGGAAACATGAAAAACTGTCGTTTTCCCCTGCTTCGTTTGGCTGTCGCTGCCGTGCTGGCCGTGCTCGCGCAAAGCTTCATCTCGGCCCAACAGCCCACCGCGCCCGTGCAAATCATCGGTCAATATCAGGCCGGAAAAGTGGTGCTGCGCTGGGTGCCGGCCAGCCCCGAAATGTGGGAAGAACTGAACGAAAAAGGCTACGTCCTCGAACGCCTGCAAATCCCCGGCACCGCTGCCGAGCTCGCCAAACGCCGCTTCACCGCGCTGACCTTGCAACCCATCAAGCCCGCGCCAGCCGCCGCTTGGGAAAAAATCACGGAGACGAACGACCACGCCGCCGCCGCGTACATGGCACTTTATGCCGAGCGGATGCCCGCGCTGAAGCCCGATTTGCTCTCGCAAATCAAGTCGCAGGCCGACCAGCGCGACAACGCCTACTTCGTGGCAATGACGGCGGCCAACCTTTCCGCGCCGACCGCCGAACTGCTCGGCCTGCGCTACGAGGACGAAAATTTGCCGAAAGGCGAACGCTACCTGTACCGCATCTACCCCGCCGCCCGGCTGGAAACCGCGCCCGGTTTGGCCGATACTGCCTTCGTGTTGGTCTCGACCGACGAAGCCGAAACGCCCGCGCCCATTGGCCTCGAAACCACGTCCGACGAAAAAAAGGTGCGCCTCCATTGGCCGTACACCCTGAACAAGGCCAACTTTTTTGCCTACTACGTCGAACGCGCCGACAACCCCAACGGCCCGTTCACGCGCCTGACCGCCGCGCCGCTGCTCCGCCTCGTCAACGACGAGCTCGGCACCGAGCAAGACCGCCAGCATTTTTACGATTCGGTGGGCGTGAACTACCGCCCGTTTTACTACCGATTGGTCGGCACCACGCCCTACGGCACGGAGAGCCGCCCGTCCGAGGTGGTCATGGGCATGGGCCGCGACATGACCCCGCCCGCGCCGCCCATCATCCTGAACGCCGAGCCGTTCGAAGGCACGAAAGCCAAAATCACATGGAAAAAACCCGTGCGCGAATCCGATTTCCGGGGCTTCACCGTCGGGCGCAGCCCGTTTGCCGAAGGGCCGTTCCAGCCGCTGCACGACAGGCCGCTGCCGCCCGGCGCGACGGAATTTGTTGACCCCAACCCGGTCATCGGCGGCACCAATTTTTACGCCGTGACTGCGCTCGACACGGCGGGCAACGGCAGCCAAAGCATGAGTGCCTACGCCCTTTTTCCCGATACATTCCCGCCCGCCGCGCCCGTCGGGTTGCGCGGCACGGTGGACACGCTCGGCGTGGTGCGGCTCACGTGGTCTCCCAACCGCGAGCCGGACGTGCAGGGCTACGCCGTGTATTGGTCGAACGCCGCCGACCACAGTTTCATCATGATAAACAATGGGCCGGTGCGCGACACCATGTTCACCGATACCATCACCCTCAGCACGCTGACCGAGGAAGTGTTTTACCGCGTGGCCGCGATTGACAACGGCTTCGGGTTTTCGCCGCTGTCCGACATTTTGAAATTGAAACGCCCCGACCGCGTGCCGCCTTCTTCCGGCTTGATTTCCAATTACTTAGCCAGCGAAAAACGGGTCAAAATCTCGTGGGTGCCGTCGTCGAGCCACGACCTCGCCAGCCAAGAACTTTGGCGCAAACAACCCGGCGAGGACTGGAAACTGCTCCGCAAGTTCGCCCGCACGGACACCAGTTTCACCGACGAAAATGTACGCCCCGGCGGTGAATATGAATACGCTTTGGTGGCCCAAGACGACGACGGCCTGCGTTCCGAACGCTCGTTCCCGCTTGGCGTGCGGCTGCCAGCGGCCAGCGATTTGCCCGGCGTGGACGACCTGCGGTTGGCGTTCGACAAGGAAAAAAAGACGCTCAATCTCTCGTGGAAATACGCCGACGCAAGCCGCTACCGCTTCGTGATTTACCGCTCGACGGCCAGCGTGGGCGGACTGATGACCTACGAAAGTGTGTCCGGCACGCTGCAATTCAGCGACGCTTGGCTGCCCGAAACCGGCGAATACGGCTACGCCGTGCGCGTGGTGGACGAGGCCGGGAATGAATCGGGTTTGAGCAAAACCGCTTCCCTGAACGTGCAGGATTGAAACGCAGATGAAACGGATTGGGCGGATTTGCACGGATTTTTTTGAGATGAATTGAACACAGAGACACCGAGGAACAGAGTTTTTCAATCTAAGAATCCGTGCAAATCCGCCCAATCCGCGTTTCAATCCTACGCAGCAAAATCTTCAAAAAAATGAAAGCCAAATTGAAAATCGCCCTCCTGTGCGGGGCCGGGCTGCTCACCGGCTTGGCCCACGCGCAGGACGTGGAGCAAATCGCCCGCGCCAAGCCCGTCACCCTCGGCGGTGCGCTTTCGGTCGGCAGCCAATTTTACGACGTGTCGGGCATCACGCCGCGCTCCGCCAGCCCGATGTGGGGCGTGAGCGGCAACGCCTCGCTCAATTTTTACGGCGTGCTCGATGTGCCCGTGTCGTTCACCGTCGGGCGGCAAGGCCGCAACGCGAGCTACCCGAATTTCCAGCAATTTGGCCTCAGCCCGCGCTACCGTTGGCTGACCGTGCATGGCGGCTGGCGTGCCATGCACTTTTCAAATTACACGCTCAGCGGCCACTCGTTCCTCGGCGGCGGCGTGGAAATGACCCCCGGAAAATTCCGCTTCGCGGCCATGGCCGGGCGGCTCCGCAAGGCCCGCGACTACAATTCGGAGACGGATTTGCAGAATTTCCCGGCAGTTTTCCGGCGCACGGGCTATGCCGTGAAAATCGGCCTCGGCACGGAGCGCACATTTTTCGACCTCATTTATTTTCGGGCAAAGGACGACCCCAATTCCATCGCCGCGCTCACGCCCGACAGCACGACCACGCCCGGCGAAAACATGGTGTTCGGATTCAATTCGCGGTTTGCGCTGACCAATCGCATCAGTTTCGTGAGCGAGGGCGCGGCGAGTGTTTTTACCCGGAATTTGAATTCGCTGCCGCCGTCCGATTCCATCCAAAACGAGCACCCGGAGGCGTTCAGCATTTTCAAGCCGCTGGCCAGCACACGCGCCAATTACGCGGCCAAAGCGGGGCTGGAATTGGCTTTCCAAAAATTCCAGATGCGCGTCGGCTACGAGCGCATCATGCCGCAATTCGAGACGATGGGCACTTATTTTTTCGCAAACGACCTCGAAAACTTCACCATTTCGCCCACGCTCATGCTCGCGGGCGGGCGGTGGCGGGTGTTCGGCACGGCGGGTTTGCAGCGCAACAACCTGCTCGACAACCGCTCCGAGACCACCAAACGCTTCATCGGCAACGGCGGCGTTTCCTATTTTTCGGGCAAAGCCTTCGGTTTCGATGCCAATTACATGAACATGAACATTGACCAGCAAAACCTGCGCTTCACCGACAGCATTCGCGTCGCGCTGGTCACCACGAATTACGGCCTCACGCCGCGCTGGACTTGGAGCGACACGGCCCGCGTCCGCGCCCTCGTGGCTTCGGTCAACTACCAAAAATTGAACGACAAAAACCCGTTCACCCGCGAGTTCACGAACTTGGACACATGGTTTGCCACCACGTCGTACAGCCTCAATTTCGTGCGGAGCGGCTGGGGCTTTTCCGGCGGGCTGAATTTCAACCGCATCATCCTCGCCCTGCTGACCACCAACCGCTACGGCCTCACGCTCGGCGCGACCAAGAGCCGGCCCGACGGCAAATGGCAACTGGGCTGGTCGGGCGCGTTCAACCTCTCGGACATTGACGGAAAATCGGATGGCTCGGTCATTTCCACGAACGCAAACGTGGCGTACAGCCCGGCGCGGCGGCACCAGTTCTCGCTGTTTGTCAACGTGTTGCGTAACAACAGCCGACAATTCGACGACTACACGGAAGTGATGGGCGGGGTGAATTACCGGGTGAGTTTGCGGTGAGCCGTGCCGGATGCTTTTGCCTACTTTTGCGGCAGGTACGAACATATTTTTTGAACAAAAACTGTCGTCGAAGATGCTCTTGGAAAATTTGCTCGAACAGGAACAGGTCATTTTAGACACCAAAGGAGAGCCGGAATACGTCGTGTTGCCAGTGGCCCGATACGAGCGTCTGGTTCAGATGTTGGAAGATTTCGGCCTCGGTCAAGCCATGCTGCAAGCCGAAGGCGAGCGGCGTTTTTCCAAATCAGAAGCCCTTGCCCTTTTGGAAGCAGATGACCACTGAATATTCCGCCCGATTCGTCAAAGACTTGAAAGCCCTGCGCGGCACGCCCGCGTTCGCCAAAATCCGTGCGCTCGCCTTCGAGTCTGTGCCTGAAATGGATGCCATTGACCAAATCCCGCATTGCGCCAAACTGGAAGGCCACGAAAACTACTACCGCATCCGTGTCGGCGACTATCGCATCGGGCTGAAAATGGACGCAGATGTTTTGGTGTTTATGCGCGTCCTGCACCGGAAAGAGGTTTATCGGTACTTTCCATAAGGGCTGAATACCGGGTGAGTTTGCGGTGAGCCACGCCCTACTCCACCACAATCTCATCGGCGAACAGCCACGCTTTTTGGCCTTGGGCTTGGTGCCAATCGGGACAAACACCGATGTTTTTGGCAAAAACCCGCACGAACCGCGCCTTTTTGCCCACCGGAATTTCAAAACGGCGGGTCGTGTTTGACAAATGCCGAACGGGCTGCGGCTCACTCACGCGGGCGATTTCCTCGAAGGTTTTGCCGTCGTCCGAGATTTCAACGACCACCTCTTCCGGCGGGAAAATCCACGCACCCGTCGCCATCAAAAATCCAGCGTTGACCTGTTTTACCCGCTTTTTCGCGCCCAAATCAAGTGTCCAAACCGGGCTTTCGCCCGCGTAGCCAGCCCACGCCGGGTCATGCGGGTCGTTGCCACCGAGCAGGCCGTCGGTCATGGTGCGCTCGCCCGCGCTGCCGGGGTATTTCGGGCTGGGCTGCACGGGCGAGGCAGCCACTTTGCCGGAGGCCAAATGCGCCCGCAGGCCGAACTCGTTGGTGCGGTCGGCGGGTGCGCCGTCGCGGTCGAACACCTTGGTTTTCAGGGTTTTGCCCGGCGCGAGTTGCAGTTCGAGGCCGGGCTGCGACCACGCGCTGAGCGTCTCGCTTGGCTCCGTGCCGTCGAGCGTGTAACGGATTTTGCAGCTGGGGTCGTGGCAGGTGATTTCCACGAGCGCGTCGCCGGAATCGAGGATTTTTTTGATTTTGAAACCCGGATTGGGCCACACGGCGGGCCAATCGTCGGTGCGAAAACAGGACGCGGGCAAGCCTTCCGAATTGAAAAGATTGGGTTCCGCGATGTTGTCGAACGCAAACCGCACGGCTACTGGCTGCGGCACGTCTTTGGCCGACACGAGCACCGACGAGCCTTCGATGACGGCTTGGGCCGGGCGGAATTTGCGGTCGCTGCCGGCGATTTCGAAGCAGCGCAAATCGCCGTTTTTGGCCGCGAGGCCGTTTGGGGCAAAGTCAAAATTGACGCGGATGCGGCCATTTTCCACCTGAAAATCGCGGTACAAAGGCCCTGAAATGGGCTGGTTTTCGAGGCCATAGGTTTTTGCCAACGCCCACGCAGCGAGGCGGCGGCCCACGTCGGTTTTGTTGCGCGGGTGGATGTCCTCGATGTCGCCAATGTCGCTGACGACCACCATGCCCGCGTTGCGGAGGCGGCTGAGGGCGCGGCGTTGTTCGTCGCGCATGGCCGCGCCTTGACGGGGCGTGCCGTACCGCCAGGGCGCGATTTGGACGTAGTAAAAAGCCAGTTCGTCGTTGCCGAAATCCTGCCGCCAATCGGTCGCCAACTGTTCGAGCAAGCGGGCGTACTGGCCGGGATTGTAGGTGTTCGTCTCGCCCTGATACCAAAGGAATCCCTTGATTTTCAAGGAAGTAAGTGGCGCAATCATGCCATTCCAGAGCGAGCCGGGGCGGCCGTATTGCCACACGGGATGCGGGTCGTTGATGACGGTTTGCAGGTCGGCGGTCTGGAAATCGGACTCGTGGAGCCACGATTCAATCGGCGTGCCGCCCCAACTGGTGTTGACCAACCCGACGGGGATGCCGAGTTTGTCGCGCAGCTCGCGCCCGAAAAAATAAGCCGTCGCACTGAACCGGAACATCGTCTCGCGGCTGCTGACTTTCCACTCGCCGCGACAGTCGTCCTGCGGTTGCGGCACGGACATTCGCGGCACACTGAACAGGCGCAGGCCGTTGTCGTTGGCTGCCTCGTATTGGGCTTCGGTCACGTCCACATTGCCCCACGCGGGTTGCCACTCCATGTTGGATTGGCCGGAGCAAACCCACACTTCGCCGAAGAGGATGTCGTCGAGCACGATGTCGTTCCAGCCGCCTTTGATGGTGATGCTGTGCGGCACAAGGCTGGCCGCCGGGGTGCTCAATTTGACCGACCAACGGAGGGTATTTCGGTCGGCGCGGGCGGGAAATTCGCGGCCCGGCAACCACGAGCAAAGCACGACCACCTCGTCGTTGGGCGCGGCCCAGCCCCAAAAATTGAGCTCGCTGTTTTGCTGAAACACGGCATGGCTACCGAAAATCGCGGGCAGCCGGATGTCGGCGCGGGCGGTGTTGGCGAGGCCGAGCAGGGCGAGAAGCGGGGCGAAAAGTTTGCGGAACATGGATGTATGATTGATGATGAATTTGAGCATCCCCCCGGCCCCCTGAAGGGGGAGTAACTTGAATATCAATTTTTTATTTACTACGACCAACTCCCCCTTCAGGGGGCTGGGGGGGGTATTGTTTCACGACTTGCTTCCATGCGCCGCCAAACCCAACCCAGTAACTGCCCGACGGCAAACTTTGCAAATCCACACTCAGTTGGTTGTCAGTGGTTTGGCGCGTCCAGACGACTTTGCCTTGCGCGTTCAGCAGCTGGACCGTGCGCGGCTGTGCATCGGGAAATTTGACGGAAAATGAATCCCGTGCAGGGTTCGGAAACACCTCAAAATTGGCGGCGACCGCATTCGGCTCGATGGTCGGCACGGCGACGGCTTTGGCAAAATGGGACAGCAACAGGATGTACGCGGCGTTGTAATAAATGGCGGGTTCTGTGATTTCCCACGAACTCTGCGGCCAGCCGTCGTTGAAATCGAGATAGGATTTTTGCGGCGGCTGGTTGGCTGGCGGTGACAGTTGGGGGTACGAAAAATCCTTGTTCGGCCCGCCCGTCAGGTAGCCCGGCGCGGGGCCTTTGGGCGAGGTCAGGGCGTTGTCGTAGGGTGTGTTGTTGCCCAGCCATGTGTGGTAAATCTCGTTCGCGCAAGCGTCGCCGCCAAAGGCGTACATATTCGAGAGCATGACCATGTTGAGCGGGTTCGTGCCGTGAAACCAGTGCAAATACTGCTCGCCCACCTCGCGGTATTGGGCTTTTTGGGCTGGATTGACGTTGAATTCTGCAAAATCCATGTTCAACATCCCGCAGTTTGCGCGGATTTGGTTGCTGCCCCAGTGGTGCGCCGAGTTGTCAATATGTGCCCGGTAGAGGTCGGTTTGGGCGGCATAGTTGTCGAGCGAAAAAGCATAATTCATCGCGGCTTTTTGGTTGCGGATGGTGTTGGCGACCGCCGCCGTTGCGCCCGGCATGGCCGCGTAGCGCAGCAAAGCATATTGCAACGGGACGCGGTACGGCCCCCACCAAGTGGTCGAAACCGGGTCGGTTTGGGTGTATTTCGATTCCACGAATTGCTTGTACTTGGCCTCGCCCGTCGCGCCGAACAGGTAAACGGCGGCGGTGACGGCACTTTCGAGTTGGCCTTTTGCGTCGCGGTCGGCATCGCCGGCTTTGATGTCGCCGTCGTCGCAGGCCGTTTGGAACTGGGTAAAATTCATGGTCGTCGTTTCCGCCCGTTGCCACGCGACTTGGGCGCGGTCGAGCAAATCCGCCGCGTAAGTTTGGAGCGCGGGAATGCCCGTTTCGTCCAAAGCCACGCCCGCCGCCGCGAACATGGCGCAGCCCGCCAACGTCGCCGACGTGCATTCGGGCAAGTAGTAGCGCGGGCGCGTGTCGGTGCTCGGCGGCGACACGTCGTTGTAGTTGTCCACGCCGATTTTGAGGAAAAAACCGCCCGTGCCCGTCGCATCCTGCATCCGTTTCAGGAAGTCCAATTCCCACATCAATTCGTCCAGCAAATCGGGGATGCCGTTCCCGCTTTCGGGGATGTTGAAGTCGTCGGTAAATGCCGATGGGTTGCGGCGATACGACTCAATCAATTGAAGCACAGCACCTTCCGCAAACGTGGTGTACTTATTCACGTCGCCCGCGTCCATCCAGCCGCCGTGCAGGTCGCGGGCGGTGGTCGGGTCGTTTTTGGCCCAACGGCTGCGGGCGGCGCGGTCTTGGTTCGCGCCTTCGTAGGCCGCCGCGTCCGTCCATTTCGCATCGGCGAAAGGCGTTTGTTTGGCGAAGTTGAGCCGCTGATAAAAGTACATCCGCACGGCCTGTTTCAGCACGTCGCGGTACACGTCCGCGCCGATTCGGAAGCGGTGCGACGATGTGTTTTTTTGCACGTCGTGCAGGTAATATTCGCCCGGCGTGGTCACGGCGGAAAAATCGAACCACCAGCCCTTGTCGCCTGATTGTGTGTGTGTTGTGCCGTTTTTCCACGACACGGGCGCGCCCGAAAACACGCTTTGGCCATCGGCCACGCGGCGCACTTCGTACACCGTGCCGGGCGCGAAACTCTGCGCCGCGTCGAAGCCTTCCACCGGGTCGGCCAGCACCGCCACTTTTTTGCCGTCGGGCAAATAGCCGAACTGGTCGAGCCGGATGAACGGCGAGCCGGGCGTTTGCGCCGCGAGGCGGCAGCAGACAAAAACGAGGAGGGAAAGTGTCGTTTTTTTCATGGTATCAGATGATTTTGAAGGTGCGATTTACGAATCACGATTGACAGTAGGTTTGGTAATCGCAACTCGTCAATCGCTCGATTTTTCCAGCCAATTTTTTTTCAACACCAGCGAACAAGCCGCCACAACCGCTATGAACATCCCACCTTTCACGACGTAAAGCGTTGTCAATGCGGTGATTATGAGGCCGTAAATTATCTCGTTGGTGTGCGGGTCGGTGCTCAAATCCCAGGGCAAAAACACGGCAGCAAACTTGCCGATGCCGATGAACCCAAAGGCCAAAAAGCCCAGCACGTTGAGCAGCGCGAACACGACCACGACGAAATGGGACAATGTCCCGCCACGCCCGTCGCCGAACCGGGACCGGATGAGTTCCGCGCCCGTCATCACGCCCGTCCGCCGCAGCCAGACCGACAGGAAAACCATGAGGAAAATTTGGTTGAACGCCGGCCAAAGCCACGGGGCCCAGACGCTTTTCAGGCCATAGACGAACAGCAAATACACCATCCACATCGTGCCGCTGATGTCGAACATCCCGGAGGCGTTCGACACGCCGAGCATCCACCACGGGATTTGGTTGCCACCCAAAAAATATGAGTCCATGCTTTGCGCGGCCTTGCGCGAAAACCAAAATCCGATGCCAATCGTGGCCGCGACGTAGGCCAAGATGACGAGTATGTCGAGTGGGTTCAGGTTCATTTTTGATTGGTGATGCGGTGATTCGAGGGTTTGGTGATTTGACGACCTGCCTCGAAAGGCACAAAGCAACTTGTTGAAAATCAAACAGATGCTTCGCGCGGTTCGTGTACTTTGCGGTGAATGAATTGGGGCATCGTGTTTTTTTGGGGGCAAAAATTAAAAGTATGCGAGCATCAGTCCACGAAGTCGGCATCCCGGTTTACCTGCCGTTGGACATCCCCGGCGGCTCGGCGGAAATCAAAATGCCGAAGCGACTGACCGAGGCAGAGTTTTATCAATTCTGTGCCGACAACCCCGATTTACGCATCGAACAAGACAAAAACGGAAAAATCACGCTGACTTCGTTGAGTGATTTTGATAGTGGGATATTCGAAGGGCACATACTTGGTTTGTTGTACGCTTGGTGGATTGCCACCCAAAAAGGACTGACCCTCAGCCCCACCGCTGGTTTCAAACTGCCCGATGGCTCCACCCGCTCTGCCGACGGCGCGTGGGTCTCGGATGAAAAAAATCGCCGCGCTCGCGCCTGCCGAGCGGAAAAAATTTGCCCGCGTCGTGCCCGATTTCGTCATCGAAGTGCGCTCCACGTCCGACCGATTGGCCCCGCTGAAACGCAAAATGTCCGATGCTTGGATTAAAAACGGCGTTCGTTTGGCGTGGCTCATTGACCCTGTTTCCGAAAAAGCGTGGGTCTATCGCGCCGACGGCTCCGTTTCGGAGTTCGGCGGCTTCGGCCACAGCCTTTCCGGGGAGGATGTTTGCCCCGGTTTTGAACTGGATTTGAGCAAAAACCAATGGCCTGCCGCCAGTCGCCAGCGGCGCGACTTTGACCGTGCCGGACGTGGAAAATGGCGCGTACACCATCCGGTATTTCAGTTGCCTGACGGGTGCGCTGCTTTCCACCGAAACCGTCGCGGCAGCGGGCGGCTCGCTGGTTTTGGCCCTGCCGGACTTGGTTTGGGACGTGGCTTTTGTGGCCGAACGCGGTGCAGTCGGCACGACAGAAATTACCCAAAACCTGCCCCTTAAAATTTACCCAAACCCCGCGTCGGCAGGGCCGTTGACGGTCGCTTTTGATTTAGAACAGCCTGAAAATGTGTCGCTTGTGCTGTTCGACATGGCTGGCCGCGAACTGGGCGGGCTGTTTTCGGGCCAGTTGCCCGGCGGGCCGCAGTCGCTTTCCGTCAACTTGCCCGACGGTTTGCCGGGCGGGGTTTATCGGCTGAAAACAGTGGCCGGGAACAGGGTCGGGGCAGTGGCTTTGGCGATTAATTTTTGACTTTAAATTACCCTCTCTGCGAATCTCCGCGCGGCCTCTGTGAAACTCTGCGTAACAGTCTGTATCACAAATTATTACGCAGAGTTTCA